>NZ_JBKEAE010000131.1:0-24036 GCF_047971885.1 Tropicimonas sp.
CAGCCATCCGGTGCTGACAAGCGTTCTGGGATCGTCCGGCTCCATCTCGCCCTCCCGCTGGATCGTCGTCAGGAAGTGCTAGTCTGCGACGGCCGGGCACGCAAGGCAATCCGCGCCGGCTGCGCCGCGGTCGCGGGTCAGCCGTTCTGCCTGAGCAGGCGCTGCTTCTGCCGGTCCCAGTCGCGTCTGGCCTCGGTGGCGCGCTTGTCGTGGATCTTCTTGCCCTTTGCGATGCCGATCTTCAGCTTGGCGATGCCCTTGTGGTTGATAGAGAGCACCAGCGGCACCAGCGTCATGCCCTTGCGCTGGGTCTCGGTCCACAGCCGCGACAGCTCCTTGCGGTTTACCAGCAGCTTGCGGCGGCGGCGCTCCTCGTGGCTGAACATGGCGCGGTCGTAGGGGGCGATGTAGCTGTTGACCAGCCATAGCTCGCCATTCTCGACCGCGGCATAGCTTTCGGCGATGTTGGCCTTGGCGGTGCGCAGGCTCTTGACCTCGGATCCGGTGAGCGCGACGCCGCATTCGAGGTCGTCCTCGATCGCGTAATCGTGCCGCGCCCGCCGGTTCTCGGCGATCACCTTGTAGTTGGGGTTGTCCTTCGCTTTGGCCATGACCGGGCGATATAGGCGCTCTGGGGGATACTGCCAAGGCCCCGCACGGGATCAGACGTCGATCCCGGCAAAGACCATGGCGTTGCGGATCGCGGCCTTGGTGCCGTCGGTCAGCCCGACCAGCGGCAGCCGCACCTCTTCGGAGCATCTGTCCAGCAGCGACAGCCCGAACTTGGCCCCCGCCAGTCCCGGCTCGAAGAAGATCGCCCGGTGCAGCGGCATCAACCGGTCCTGAAAGCCGAGCGCCGCCGCATAGTCGCCCTTTTTCATTTCAGCCTGGAATTCGGCGCACAGCTTCGGCGCCACATTCGCCGTCACGCTGATGCAGCCGACGCCGCCATGGGCATTGAAGCCGAGCGCCGAGGCATCCTCGCCCGAAAGCTGGATGAAATCCCTGCCGCAGGTCTCGCGCTGGCGGCTGACCCGGGTGACATCTCCCGTCGCGTCCTTGACGCCGACGATGCGCGGCAGTTGTGCCAGCCGGCCCATCGTTTCGGGCGTCATGTCCACGACCGACCGGCCGGGAATGTTGTAGATGACGATCGGCAGGTCGCAGGCGTCGTGCATCGCCCTGAAATGGGCGTAGAGCCCGTCCTGCGTCGGCTTGTTGTAATAGGGCGTGACGACCAGCGCAGCGGCGGCACCCACCGATTCGGCATGACGGATCAGGCCGATCCCCTCGGCGGTGTTGTTCGAGCCCGCGCCGGCAATCACCGGCACCCGGCCGGCTGCGGCCCTGACCACGCGCTCGACCACATCCTTGTGCTCGGCATGGCTGAGGGTCGGGCTTTCGCCGGTGGTTCCCACCGGAACGATGGCACTGCTGCCCTCGGCGATCTGCCAGTCCACCAGCGCCTCGAGCGTGCCATGATCGACCTTGCCGTCCTTGAACGGGGTCACCAATGCGGGAATTGAGCCACTGAACATCCTAACCTCCGTTTCCCGCGCCGCCGGGCGCGTCACTGTTCGGGCGATCCGGCCCGAGTCGACTGCAGTGCAGAACGCGCGGACACTATATTGCCGGGGGGCGCTTGCCAAGTTTGTGAGTTGCGGTCATTCACCGGGCGACTAGTCTGCGCGTGAACCCGCCGGATCCCAAGCCCACAGGCCCCGCATCGTGCGTCTTCTCCTATCCCTGCTGATCTTTCTTTCGTTTTCCGTTGCAGCACCGGCGGAACGATCGCCCCAGGCCGAGGCGCTGGCGCAGGCGCTGGAGCAGATGCGGCAGGAAAACTGGCGCGCCGCCGAGGTCGAGGCGCGCAAGGCCGGCCCGGTGGGGCTCGACATCATCGAATGGATGCGCCTGCGCAAGGGCGGTCAGGCCCAGTTCGACGCCTACCGCGACTTTCTGGCCCGCCGCCCCGACTGGCCCGGGCTGGATCTGCTGCTGAACCGGGGCGAGGGGTCGATCCCGACCGATGCCGACCCGACCGAGGTGATCGCCTATTTTGCCGGCCGGCAACCCGCCACCGGCAACGGAACGCTGCGGCTGGTCGAGGCGCACCGGGCGCTTGGCCATTCGGGTGACGCCGAGGCGCTGGCCGTGATGGCCTGGTGCAGCCTGCCGATGGATGCCGAGACCGAAGGCAAGCTGCGCGAGCTTTACGGCCCGACACTGGCCGAGCAGGATATCGCCCGGCTGGACGAGATGCTGTGGCAGGGGGCGAGCGCGGCGGCGCGGCGCGTTCTGCCGCAAGTGCCCGAAGGGTGGCAGAAACTGGCCGAGGCGCGCATGGCGCTTGCCGCACAGGAGCCCGGCGTCGATGCGCGAATCGAGGCGGTGCCGCAGGATCTGCGCGAGAATGCGGGCCTGGCCTACGAGCGGTTCCAGTGGCGCGTCCGCAAGGGGCGGTCGGACGAGGCAATCGCCCTGATGCTGGAGCGCTCGAACAGCCCCGAAAGCCTCGGCCGGCCAGAGATGTGGGCCGAGCAGCGTCGGATCTATGCGCGCCAGCTGATGCGCGACGGCAAGGCTGCGGATGCCTATGCGCTGGCCAGCCGGCATTTCCTGGCGCAGGAATGGCCCTATTCCGATCTCGAATGGCTGGCCGGTTATCTGGCGCTGAAATATCTCCGCGATGCCGAACTGGCTCTGTTCCATTTCCAGCAGGGTGAATCCATCGTCGCCACGCCGATCAGCCTGAGCCGGATGTATTACTGGCAGGGGCGCGCCTTCGACGCACTGGCCGAGCCCGACCAGGCGATAACCGCCTATCGGCGCGGAGCCGACTACCAGACTGCCTTTTACGGGCTGCTCGCGGCCGAGGCCGCCGGCGTTCCGCTTGATCCCGCCCTGACGGGAACCGAGGTTTTCCCCGAGTTGAAGGATAGTACGCTGGCGGACAGTTCGGTGCTGGCCGCGGCGCGGCTGCTGCTCGAAGCGGGTAACCCGTGGGAGGCCGAGCGCTTCCTGACGCATCTGGTCGAGGGCAAGGACCGCGGCACCGGCGGGACGCTGGCGCAGGAGGTGCTGGACATGGGCGAGGAACATATCGCGCTGATGATCGCCAAGCGCGCCGCCTATGACGGGATCGTCCTGCCGGCGGCGTATTTTCCGCTGAGCGGGTACATGAACCGCGATCTGCCGGTCCCCAGGGAATGGGCGCTGGCCATCGCCCGCCGCGAAAGCGAGTTCGACCCGGTGGTGGTCAGCCCGGCCGGCGCGCGCGGGCTGATGCAACTGATGCCGGGCACGGCGCGCGACGTATCGGCCGACCTGCGCATTCCCTATGACCGCGACGGGCTGACCGAGCAGCCGGCCTATAACGTGACCGTCGGCACGGCCTATCTCGCCGGTCTGTTCGAGGCCTTCGGCCGGGCGCCGGTGCTGGTTACCGTTGGTTACAACGCCGGCCCCGGCAGATCGCTCGACTGGACGTCGCGTTACGGGGATCCGCGCGCGCCCGATGTCGACGTGATCGACTGGATCGAGCATATCCCCTTCCGCGAGACCCGGGACTACGTGCAGCGCGTGTCGGAATCGGTCATCGTCTATCGCGCGCGGCTCAGCGGCAAGACCGGACCGGTCGAGTTCCTGCGCTTCCTGAAGGACGGTTGATCCGCCGCTACCCGAGGCGCGATTCGCGCCACAGGGTGAACAGCCCCGCCAGCACCACGATGGCCCCGCCCGCGACGACCTGCGGCTCCAGCGTTTCGTGAAAGACCGTCACGCCGATGGTCGAGGCGAAGACCAGTTGCAGATAGGCAAAGGGCTGCACCGCGCTGACCTCGGCGACCTCGTAGCAGCGGATCAGCAGCCAGTGGCCGAACACCCCGGTCACGCAGAGCAGCGCCATCCAGCCCCAGTCCCCGCCGCTCATCGGCTGCCAGTGCCAGATGCCGACCGCCGTCATGAAGACCGCGCCCATCGTGCCGGTCCAGAAGAAGCTGGAGGCGGCGCTGTCGCGGCGTGCCACATAGCGCGTCAGCAACCCGTAGAGCGCGAACATCGTCGCGCCGACCAGCGGTATCAGCGCGTCGGGCGAAAAGACATGCGCGCCCGGCCTGAGGATCACCAGGATGCCGATGAAACCGACGAGGATCGCGCTCCAGCGCATCCAGCCGACCCGTTCGTGCAGCACCGGCCCGGAGAGCGCGGCGGCGATCAGCGGATAGCTGGCAAAGACGGCGTGGCTCTCGACCAGCCCGAGGCGGACGAAGCCGGTTACCACGACGCAGATCTCCGCCGCCAGAAGCAGCCCGCGCAGTGCCTGCAACCCGGGCTGTGCGGTGGCTGCGGCTGCCCGCAGGCTACCGGCGTGGCGGGCGGTGACGCTCATCACGAAGGCGGCGAAGAACCAGTAGCGGACCATCACCACCATGAAGACGTTGTATTCGCCGGCAAGATGGCGCGAGAGCCCGTCCTGCACGGCGAAGACGAAAGTGGTGGCGACCATCAGCAGGATGCCGAGCCGGTTGTTCTGGAGCGCTGTCATGATCGCCCGATGCTCATGTGTCGCTTGCGTCCGTAGCCGGGGCGGCGGGTGACGGCAAAGCCCGCCCCGGCCAACGCGCGGCGTACCGCACCCGCGGCGGTATAGGTGGCAAAGCTGCCCCCCGGCGCCGTGTGCCGGGCCACTGCGGCGAGCAGGCCGGGCTCCCACAATTCGGGATTCTTCGCCGGGGCGAACCCGTCGAGAAACCAGGCGTCGGCCAGCCCGTCCCACGCGGGCAGGGTGGTGCGCGCGTCGCCCACGTGCATTTCCGCCTCGATCGGGCCGATGTGGCCGCGAAACCCGCGCGGGTTCCAGATTTCCAGGAATTCCTCCGCGAGCGAGCGAAGCGAGCCGAAAGGCGCCAGCGCGCGGCTCAGATCGTCGCGCGCCAGCGGGAAAGCCTCGAACCCGGTATAGCGGATCGGCGCAATCCCGGCGGTTCCGGCACAGGCCGCCAGCGCCAGCAGGTTCAGCCCGGTACCGACACCCAGTTCGGCGACGTGAAAGCCGGGAACGAGCCGCGCCGGCAGATCGTTGCCGTCCAGAAAGACATGCCGGGTCTCCGCCAGCCCGTCGTCGAGCGAATAATACGGATCGTCGAAGCGCACCGAAACCGGCACCGCTCCGTCGCGCCAGATCAGCATGTCGCTCTGGCCCACGCCTGCCACTTGTTCTAACCCTTTCCCCGAACGCGCGGAGCATGATCGAGAGGGCGAAACTTGGCAAGGATCGACGTGACAGTTCGCGGTGCGGGGATATTCGGGCTCGCCTGCGCCTGGGAGATGACCCGCCGGGGCGCGCGGGTGCGCGTGATCGAGACGGCCGGAATCGGCGCCGGGTCGTCGGGCGGGCTGGTCGGGGCGCTTGCCCCCCATGTGCCCGAAAACTGGAACGCGAAGAAGCAGTTCCAGTTCGAAAGCCTGATCATGGCGGCGGATTTCTGGGCCGGGGTTCAGGCGGCCTCGGGGATCGACCCCGGTTACCTGCGCAGCGGGCGGCTCCAGCCGGTGCCGGATGCGGCCGGGCTGGAGCGGGCGCGGCAGCGCGCGACCGGGGCTGCGACACTCTGGCAGGGCAGGGCGGAATGGCGTGTGGTGCCGGCCGACACGTTCGGCGACTGGGCGCCGGTATCGCCGACCGGCTGGCTGATTCACGATACGCTGACGGCGCGGCTTCATCCGCGCCGTGCGGGGGCGGCGCTTGCGGCGGCGATCGCCGGTGCGGGCGGCGAGATCGTTATCGGCGAGGCGCCGGAAAGCGGGCCCGTCCTGTGGGCCACGGGCTGGCAGGGGCTGGCCGACCTGGGGGCAGCGCTCGGCCGCAATGTCGGTGCGCCGGTCAAGGGGCAGGCCGCGTTGCTCGGGCTGGACCGCGCCGACGCGCCGCAGTATCTGGCCGATTCGGTACATGCGGTTCCGCATGTCGACGGAACTGTCGCCATCGGCTCGACGACCGAACGCGAATTCGACGCGCCCGACAGTACCGACGCGCAGATCGACGCGGTTGTCGCCCGGGCCCGCGCTGCCTGCCCCGCGCTGGCCGATGCCCCCGTCATCGCCCGCTGGGCCGGCCTGCGCCCGCGCGCGCGCAGCCGGGCGCCGATGCTGGGCGGGTGGCCTGGCCGGCCGGGGCATTTTGTTGCCAATGGCGGGTTCAAGATCGGCTTCGGAATGGCGCCGAAGGTGGCCGAGGTTATGGCGGCGCTGATACTTGACGGCCGGGACGCGATCCCCGGGGGCTTTCGCGTCGAGGACAACCTCTGACCCGGCTCAGCCAACGATAACGCGCGTTCCCGGGGCAATCCGGCCGGCGATCCACAGCAGATGGTCGCGCCGGAAGGCGATGCAACCCTCGGTCGGGTGGCGCGGCCGGCGCCAGACATGCAGGAATATCGCCGAGCCGCGCCCGGGTACGGCACCGGGCCAGTTCCAGTTGGTCGTCAGGACAATGTCGTAAAGCGGATCGGCCCGGCGCAGGCGTTCGTGGCCGAAACCGTGCGGCGTGCGTACATGGTGATTATAGGCCGGATCGGCCGGGTCGTCCGACCAGAGGTCGTGCGGGCCGACGGGCACTGCCCAGGGGGCCGGTGCCGGCAGCCGGTCGGGGCGATAGAACATGCCGGTAATGCGGTGCGTTCCGCGCGGCGTCGCCCCGTCGCCCTCGCGCTTGTCGCGGGCCAGCCCGCTTCGGCCGATGGCGGCGGGAAAGAGGCGGCTGCAAAAGCGCACGCCGCGCGGCGTCAGCACCAGATCTGCGGGTGTCACAGCAGATGCCCCGATTTGGCCGCTTTGGCGGCAAGATAGGCGGCATTCTCGTCGGTCCGCGCGACCCTGAGCGGCACGCGTTCGGCAACCTCGATGCCCTGGGCGCGCATCATCTCGATCTTGGCCGGGTTGTTGGTCATCAGGCGAACCGAGGCGAAGCCCATCGCCCGCAGCAGCGCCGCGCCGATGCGGAAATCCCGCTCGTCATCCTCGAACCCCAGCCGGTGGTTGGCCTCGACCGTGTCGAATCCCTCGTCCTGCAGGCGATAGGCGCGCATCTTGTTGGCCAGCCCGATGCCGCGCCCCTCCTGATTCAGATAGAGCAGCACGCCCGCACCCTCGCGGCCCATCGCTTCCAGCGCATTGTGCAGTTGCGCGCCGCAGTCGCACTTGCGCGAACCCAGAACGTCGCCGGTGAAACAGGCCGAATGGAGCCGGGCCAGTACCGGCGCGGCGCGGCCGGGCTGGCCGATCTCGATGGCATAATGCTCTTCACCACCGTCATCGGGGCGAAAGACATGCAGACGCCCGGCCCCGGCAAGCGCCATGGGCAGGCGGGCCGAAACCACCTCGTCCAGGTGCGCGGCATCATCCGGCGTGCCGTCGGTGGCAAGGTCGAGAACGGTCAGGCCCAGCGCCCGGGCCTCGGCGGTGGCGCCGAGGCCGCGCACAAGAACCGCCGGCAGCAGACGCGCTTCCTTGGCCAGCGCGATACCGGCACGATGAAGGTCGGCCGGCCCGCCCCGCGCTGTCGCGAACGGCCCCTTCATGGGCGACGACAGATCGCCGGCAGGGTCGGCGACCGCCTGCGCCCATTCGAGCGTTGCACCGACGGGGAGTTCCATTCGGGCAAGATCGCCGTCATAGGCGGGCACCTTGAGCGTGCCGGCCCGGCGCGCGGTGATTGCCAGAACGGCGCCGCCATCCCCGGCGAGTTCGCGGAACCGCGCCGGGCGCAGGCTTTCGATGGCGGCGATCAGCGCCGCCTGGCCGGAGCCGGCGATACAGACGGGTACCCCCATGCGCAGATCGGCCCGGGCGCGGGCGCGGCGTTCGGCCGGGGTCAGGGACAGGGGCATCGGCGTTCCCTTGCACGAAAACGGCGGGTGAAGCAGCTAACATGTAACTGCCGGCGCGAAAAGCTGAAACAATTTGCGGTCCGGCCACACATCGCCGTGATCGCTTGCAGCATTTCTTGCCGCAACCGTGCCAAACGCACATCTGCGGCAAAACGAGCGAGGAGTTTTTCATGGCAAACCTGAAGAAGATCCTTCTGGTCGATGACGATGACGACCTGCGCGAGGCGCTGAGCGAACAACTGGTAATGACCGAGGATTTCGACGTCTTCGAGGCGGCGAGCGGCGCCGAGGCGATGGAGAAACTGCGCGAAGGGCATTACGACCTTCTCATCCTCGATGTCGGGCTGCCTGACACGGACGGTCGCGAACTGTGCCGGCTGATGCGCAAGCAGGGGGTGAAATGCCCCGTGCTGATGCTGACCGGTCACGACAGCGATGCCGATACGATCCTCGGCCTCGACGCGGGCGCCAACGATTACGTGACCAAGCCGTTCAAGTTCCCGGTGCTTCTGGCCCGTGTCCGTGCCCAGTTGCGCCAGCACGAGCAATCAGAGGATGCCGTCTTCCAGCTTGGCCCCTACACGTTCAAGCCGGCGATGAAGATGCTGATCGACGAGAAGGATCGCAAGATCCGGCTGACCGAGAAAGAAACCAACATCCTCAAGTTCCTCTACCGGGCGACCGAGGGCGTGGTGGCGCGCGATGTTCTGCTGCACGAGGTCTGGGGCTACAATGCCGGTGTCACGACCCATACGCTGGAGACCCACATCTACCGGCTGCGCCAGAAGATCGAGCCCGACCCGTCGAACGCGCGGCTTCTGGTGACTGAATCGGGTGGATACCGGCTCGTCGCATAGGGGTATTCCATACTCTTTCATCCACCGCAAGTTGTGCTAAGGTGGGCAGTGGCAGAGTCCCCTTGTCACGTCGGGGTCATGGCGTGGCATCCTCCCTGTTGGACTGGCCCGGGCGCAATGCCCGGGCTTTTTTCCTGTCAGGTTGCGCACCGGCCAGCGGTATCGCCGTGCCGGGTTTTCCCGCACAGGATACCGGAGATCGGGCCGTTATGGAGCATGCGACCGGCGGGGAGGGAATTCCTGACCTAACTATCGCGGCCGCCTGTGCTAAGTATTTCCACAGTGCTTGTGTATCGCGTCATGGTTGACGCAGCACCCTCCCTGAAGAACCGGGCCGCCCGCCCAGGGCGGCCCGATTTACGGCACGGTAATGCGTTCCGGTACTGGTTCGAGTAGAGATGCCGTTTTTCAGGGGACCTCCGGCAGATTTTTGCCGGCGTCCGAAGCGGGGGATGTGAGATGCGGTGTGTGCGGCAATTGCGGCCGCGTCAGTGCTTGCGCGTGATTTGGTACGCCAGTTGCCGACGGTTATCGAGTACGGTGTGTGGTGCAGCGTTGCGCTGCGAATGTACCAGTTGCGTTTCACCAGTTTCTCCCTGCCTGTTGCGGTGTCGGAGAGTGCCGGCACCGCAACCGGATGGCCTTATTTCAGGTTTCGGATGAATCGCAGGGTATGTTCGATGACGGTTTCGACGGTTGCAGGACCATTGCCTGCGTCGAAGACGTGATCGGTGTCCATTTTCAGAACGCATGTCGTCGGGGCGCTTCGGGCGCCCCCGACTTTTTCCGCCAGTTGCGGGCCATCCGCCGCCGTCCGGTCCCGGGTTCCGCTGACGATCATCAGGGGGCCGGGAAAACGGGTGGCATCGGCTATCGGGTCGATGCGTGCGATCTGGCGGAAGAACCCGGCATTGAGGCCGGTTTTCCCGACCTGCGTCGTGTCATCCCCCGCCCGCGACTGCGCAATGCCCCGCAAGACCGCAGCTTCGCCATAGATGCCCGCATAGGTCTGACGCGGATCCAGTACCGGATTCCACAGCACCGCCGCCACGGCACTGGCGCCGCGGGCGAGTGCGCGCAGTGCGACCAGCCCGCCCTGGCTGAAGCCGAGCAGAACCGGCGCCGGGCGATGGGGGTCCGATCTGCGGCGAAGCGCCGCAAGTACGGCAAGCACGTCGCCGGCCTGACCGTCGAAGGTCGTGTCGCGCCAGCGTCCGCAGCTTTCGCCCGAGCCGCGAAAATCGAACCGGAGCGCCGCATGGCCGGCTTCGGCGAAGCGGCGGGCGGCCAGTTCGAAAAAGCGTTCCTCCGATCCGGCGACCGGAAATTCCGCTCTGGTCCCGGTATGGCCGTGCAGCATCACGATTGTCCGCGCCCGTGCCCGCCCGCCCGGTTCGGTCAAGGTTGCGGCGATCCGGTCGCCGTGGCTTTCCAGCCGGATATCGCGCTGGATGAGTGCCATGTCCGGGCTCGGTATCTGCATTCCGGTCTTCGGGGCTGGGCGGGGCGAAATGACATGTGGGAACGAACGGGGCAACGCGCGAGGTCGCGGCAGCATAGGTGTAGCAGCATAGGCATAACGGTCCACCGCGCAAGCGCCGCCGCCAGCGGCGGGTATTCTGGTGCAAACCCGTGCCAATTGGCATGTATCCTAAGGGCTTAGGCGACCTTTCTATTGACAGGTGCCGCACGCTGCAAAAAGACAGGCGCCGTATCGGGTTCAAGTGGCGAGATCAGGAGGCGTGGTGTGCAGCCCCGTATTGCAAGACAATCGGCATATCTGTTCGCCGCCCTGTTTCTGAGCGCAAGCGCGGCCTTTCCGGTCGACCGGCCGGCCGGGGCCGATACCGTTGCCGATGCCCCCCGGGTGATCGCCGTATTCGGTGACAGCATCGCAACCGGCTATTGCCAGGGTCTGAAACGGCAGTTGACCGATCTGCCGGAATATTCGGTCAAATGCTGGACCAAACCGTCTTCCGGCCTGACGCGCGACGATTTCTTCGACTGGGATGCCGAATTGCAGCGCAGGCTGGCCTCGATCCATGTGGATTACGCGGTCGTCTCGATGGGTGGCAACGATGCCCAGGACATGACCCTGCCCGACCGGATACTCGATTTTTCCGGTCCGGAATGGGCCGAGGAATATGGCCGGCGTGTTGCGGGCACGGTGGAACGGCTGCGCGCGGCGGGGGTCGAGGTGTTCTGGATCGGAATGCCCATCGCCCGCAGCGAGGCATTTTCGGACAAGCTCCGGCGCCTGAACCGCATCTATGCCGACAGGGCGCTGGCGGGGGGGGCTGCCTTCATCCCGATATGGGATTTCACCGCCGGCGAGGCGGGCAGCTATTCGCGGACCCTGCCCGATGCTGACGGGCGGATGCGCGTGGCGCGACAGAAGGACGGCATTCACTTCAATGGTCCGGGCGAGCAGATCGTGACCTGCTACATCCTCAAGCAGATGGCGCCGGCGACGGGCATTCCCGATACCGCGCTCCGGTGCTGAACCGCTGACCGGACGCCGCCATGCTGTTTCACACGTCCGGATTTGCCGTCTTCTTCGTCGCGGTCCTGACGACCTATGCCCTGCTGTCCCGTCACGCGCCGCGATGGCGCATCGGCTTCCTGATCGCCGCGAGCTTTGTCTTCTATGGCGCGTGGGACTGGCGGTTCACCGGACTGCTGGCCGGCAGCGCCGTCTTCAATCACTTCGTGGCGCTGAAACTGCAGAACACCACCCGACCAGAGGTGAAGAAGGCCCTGCTGACGTTTGCCGTTGCCGCCAATCTGACCGTTCTCGGCACGTTCAAGTATTTCGATTTCTTCCTCACCAGCCTGAATGAACTGCTCTATCGGCTCGGTACCGACGAATTGCCCTATTTCATGGAATTCATCCTGCCGGTGGGCATTTCCTTCTTCACCTTTCAGGCGCTGTCCTATGTGGTCGATGTCTATCGCGGCGATCTGCGCGCCTCGACCCGGCTGTCCGAAACGCTGCTTTTCATCTCGTTCTTTCCACAGCTTGTCGCCGGCCCAATCGTCCGGGCCAGCGCCATGCTGCCGCAGATCCGTTCGCTTGCCGACAGCGCCGTTCCGCCGCGGCGTATCGCGCTCGGTTTTGCCGGGGTCATGATCCTGTCGGGCCTGTTCAAGAAGCTGTTCGTTGCCAATTACCTTGCGACCGATCTGGTGGACGAGGTGTTCTTCGATCCGGCGTCGTACAATGCGCTCGACCTGCTGTTCGCCGCCTATGGCTACACGATCCAGATATATTGCGATTTCAGCGGCTATTCGGACATGGCGATCGGGCTGTCCGCCTTGCTGGGCTTTGCCATCCCGATCAACTTCGACCGACCGTTCCGCGCCACCTCGATGCGCGAGTTCTGGCACCGCTGGCATATCTCGCTGTCGACATGGCTGCGCGACTATCTCTACATTCCGCTGGGCGGGAACCGGCTCGGCCCGGCGCGCGCCCGCTGGAACCTGATGATCACCATGCTTCTGGGCGGGCTGTGGCATGGCGCGGCCTGGACATTCGTTCTGTGGGGCGCGCTGCACGGGGCGTTTCTGGTCGTCGAAAGCTGGTTGCGGGAAAGAACCCGGGTCCGGCTGCCGGCCTGGCTCGGGTTCCTCGTCACCTTCCATCTGGTAGTGCTGACCTTCGTGATCTTCCGCATCGAATCGATCTCGCTTCTGTGGGATTACCTCGCAGGCTTCCGCAGAACCGGTGGCACCGCCGAGGTTCTGACCCCCTTTACCGCCGGGCTGGTCGCGTATGGCGTTTTCGTCCACCTGCTGCCCAGCCTGACGCACTGGATGGCGCGGGCTGTCGATGCGCTGCCGTGGCCGGTGGCGGCGCTTGGGGCGGCGGTTGCGGTTACCCTCATCGCCGGGCTTGCGCCGGCGGGCGTTACCCCCTTCATCTACTTCCAGTTCTGAGGCGGCCATGGCAGAGACAGTGAAATACCGGCGGGTAACGCAGACGGCCGCAGCGGCGGCCGTGCTGCTCTGGGCGGCGCTGGCACTGGCGCTGAACACCGATGTGCTGGCGATCTGGGCACGCGCCGTTCCGCTGCCTGCCGCAGCCCGGCTTCAGGCGATCCAGGCGGCCGAAGCAATTGACACGGCGGCCAGGCAGGCCGGTTTCGGCACGCTGAAATCCGCCGCGCGCCGCCTCGTCGAACCGGAGGCCGGCGGCTGAGCGCAGCGCTGGACAGGGCGCGGACTTTTCCGTTTGTAGCCGCATCGGCGGGCCGCTAGGGTCCCGCGACCTGACGCGGAGACGACAATGCCCTTCACCATCGCCACCTGGAACATCAATTCGGTTCGGCTGCGGGCCGATCTGGTTGCGCGGCTTCTGCGCGAGGAGGCGCCCGACATCCTGTGCCTTCAGGAATGCAAGAGCCCGGTCGAGAAAATGCCCGTCGCGGTCTTTGCCGGGCTCGGCTACCGCCACATGATCGCGCGCGGGCAGAAGGGATACAACGGCGTGGCGATCCTGTCGAAACAGCCGGTCGAGGATCTCGGTGACCGCGATTTCGCCGGGCTGGGGCAGGCGCGGCACGTCGCCGGCCGGCTGGAGAACGGCGTGGTGATCCACAACTTCTATGTGCCGGCGGGCGGCGACAGACCCGACCGCGAGATCAACGAGAAATTCGGCCAGAAGCTCGACTATCTGACCGGCATGCGCGACTGGTTCCATGCCGGAAAACCCGAGCGGGCGATTCTGGTCGGCGATCTGAACATCGCCCCGCGCGAGGACGATGTGTGGAGCCACAAGTCGCTGCTCGGTGTCGTCAGCCACACGCCGGTAGAGATCGAGCATCTGGCCGGGGTGCAGGATGCCGGCGGCTGGGTTGACGTGACGCGGACAGACATTCCCGAAGGGCAGCTCTATTCGTGGTGGTCCTACCGCTCGCCCGACTGGGACGCGGCGGACAAGGGGCGGCGACTCGATCATGTCTGGGCGACGCCCGATATTGCCGGCGCCGCCCATTCCAGCCGTATCCTGCGCACCGCGCGCGGTTGGGACAAACCCTCCGACCACGCGCCGGTCTTCGCGACCTTCGATCTCTGAGAAAGCGGCGCGCAGGCGGGTGCTGCCCCTTGGCGTTTGCGCCGGCGCGGCACATATAGGGACAAACTTCTGAACGGAGACGCAAATGCTCGGACTTGGCGAGACTACCCGGCCCCCCTCTGACCTGATCAGGGATGGCTCCGAGGCGACCTTCATGGCCGACGTGATCGAGGCAAGCAAGGAAGTGCCGGTGATCGTCGATTTCTGGGCAACGTGGTGTGGCCCCTGCCGCACCCTCGGCCCGATGCTGGAAAAGGCGGTGACCGAGGCGCGCGGCAAGGTGCGCATGGTCAAGATCGACGTCGACCGCGACCAGCGGCTGGCGCAGATGCTGGCACAGCAGGGTCTGCCGCTGCAATCCATCCCCACGGTTGTCGCCTTCTATCAGGGGCAGGTCGCCGATCTGTTCCAGGGTGCGCTGCCCCAGTCCGAGGTCAAGGCCTTTGTCGACCGGGTGGTTGCGCTGGCCGGCGATGGCGGGCTGGCCGATGCCATTGCGGCGGCCGAGGAGATGCTGGAAGAGGGCGCGGCGGTGGACGCGGCCCAGACCTTCGCCGCGATCCTCGGGGAAGAGCCGAACAACGCCGCCGCCTATGGCGGGCTGGTGCGGGCGAACCTGGCGGCGGGCGAGGCCGACAAGGCCGCCGCGCTGCTCGATGCGGCACCGGCCGAAATCGCCTCGGCGCCCGAAATCGAAGCCGCCCGCGCCCAGATCGAACTGGCCCGTCAGGCGGCCGATGCCGGCCCGGTCGGCGAATTGCGTGCCGCGGTCGAGGCCGATCCGGGCGATCTTCAGGCGCGCTTCGATCTGGCCCGGGCGCTTTATGCCGGCGGCGATGCCGAGGGTGCCGTTGCGGAACTGCTGGAGGTGTTCCGGCGCGACCGCGAGTGGAACGACGGCGCAGCGAAAACCCAGCTTTTCACCATATTCGACGCGCTCAAGCCGACCGATCCGGTGGTTCTGAACGGCCGCCGCAAGCTAAGCTCTATGATCTTTGCCTGACGGCGCGTTCGCGGTAGGCTGGTGACATGTTCGCCTTGTCCGATCTGCCCGAGATAATTCCCGTCTTCCCCTTGCCCGGCGCGCTTCTGCTGCCGCGCTCGCAACTGCCGCTGCACATCTTCGAGCCGCGCTATCTGGCGATGCTGGACGATACGATGAAGACCAGCCACCGCCTGATCGGCATGGTCCAGCCGCGCGAAGGCGGCGAGACCGGGGCTGTGCACCTGCAAACGGTGGGCTGCGCCGGGCGGCTCACCGCGTTTTCCGAGACCGAAGACGGACGCTACATGATCACGCTGGCCGGGATCTCGCGGTTTCGCATCCGCGCTGAGGTCGACGGCTTCACGCCCTATATCCGGGCGCAGGTCGACTGGAGCGATTTCGCGCAGGATCCGGGCGGGGCCGGGCGCGATCCGGATTTCGACCGCGAGCGGTTCCTTGCGCTGCTGTCGCGCTTCTTCGAGGCGCGGGCGCTTGCCACCGACTGGGACAGCATCAGGGAAGCCGACGACGAGTTGCTGATCAACTCGCTGTCGATGCTGTTGCCGCTGGGGGTCGAGGACAAGCAGGCGCTGCTCGAAGCCCCGACGCTGTCCGACCGGCGCGAGACGCTGGAGACGCTGATCGCCTATGCCCTGAAGGCGGGCGATGCCGGACCCGAGGTGATGCAGTGACCGATGCGGCCGATCCAGCCCCCTCGCCGCCCCTGCACGAGCGCAGGATGCTCGAAGCGCTGGTCTGTCCGCGCACCGGCGGGGCGCTGGTCTACGATCCGGTGCGTCAGGAACTGATCTCGCGCGCGGCGGGGCTGGCCTTTCCGATCCGCAACGGCATTCCGATCATGCTCGAGGACGAGGCGCGCAAGATAGACTGATACCAGCTTTCTTGAAGAGTGCCCGATATTCGCCGCCGGATGACAGTATCGAGCCCTTCCTGTTCTGGCAGAGCAAGACACCCGGGCGCGGAACAAGGCCGCAGGCCGCCGCGCCAGCGCATGGCCGTTCCCGCGGCCAGGCGCTTTGGTGACGACCGTACAACGTTCATATTGCGGGCGGATGTGGCTGGCATAAAGCGCTTCGTTCTACCGTCAGGAGCGCCTGTCCACGGCCATGCGCTGGTGCGGCTTGCGCTCCCGTCCGAACGGCAGCTTTGTCCCGCATTGCCGACAGTCACGCCCTATGGCCGTTGGCATGGGCGCGCGGCTGCTTCAGGCTGGCCGGCCCTTCAGCAGATTCGGCAGATCTCCGGTCAGGCCGGCCGCCTCGGCGACGAAACGCCGGCGCAGGCCCGGCATGCCGTCGACCAGCCCCATGCCGAGGTCGCGGGTGAAGCGCAGCAGTGGGTTGTCGTTTGAAAACAGCCGGTTCACCCCGTCCATTGCCAGCGCGAGCGTGGCGCGATCGAAGCTGCGCCATTGCCGGTGACGTTCGAGCACGATGAGCGAGCCGATATCCTCGCCCCGCCGGCGCGCATCGGCCAGCACCTGGGTCAGCGTGCCCACGTCGGCCAGCCCCTGGTTGAAGCCCTGACCGGCGATCGGATGCACGCCCTGCGCGGCATCGCCGATCAGCACCAGCCGCTCCATCACAGTCCGGTTGGCCATGGTCAGGTTGAGCGGGTAGGCAAAGCGCTTGCCGGCCAGCGCGATCGTACCGAGAAAATCGCCGAAGCGCGGACGCAGGGCCTCGATGAAACCCGCATCGTCGAGCCCGGCGATATACCGCGCCGTTTCCGGCTCTTCCGCCCAGACTATGGAGCTTCGGTTGCCCGGCAGTGGCAGGATCGCCAGCGGCCCATGCGGCATGAAGAACTGATGCGCAACACCGTCATGCGGCAACTCATGCTCGACTGCGCAGACCAGCGCGGTCTGGCCGTAATCCCAGCCGGTCCGCCGGATGCCGGCCCGCAGGCCGACGCCACTTCTGCGCCCGTCGGCGCCGACCACAAGCGCCCCGGTCAGCCTGTCGCCGGATGCCAGCGTCACCGCGGCGCCCCCGGCCGCGATCTCCTGCGACACCACGGTCTCGCCGGGGCGGTGGACGATCATCGGGTTCGATTCGGTCGCCTCGAGCAGTGCACGGCGCAGAAAGCGGTCTTCGACGATGAAGCCCATCGGACCCTCGTCCATCTCGCCCTGGTCGAAATGCATCGCAACCGGCCACAGCGGGCCCTCGCCCGGGCGTCCGTCGGTGGTGACGATTTGCAGGATCGGCTGCGCATGCGCGCCGATCATGGGCCAGACGCCGATGGCGGCCAGCAGTCGCTTCGAGGCGAGCGCGAGCGCGTAGGAACGCCCGTCGAAGCCCGCATCGGTGCGGGTCTCGGCACTCAGGCTGTCGATCACGGTCGACCGCATGCCCGCCTGGGCACAGGCAAGCGCCAGCGCGGGCCCGTTGAGCCCGCCGCCGACGATGAGAATGTCGCTGTCATGTTTCATCGCGACAAGAAATACCCGTGCCGCCGGGATTGTCCATGCGCTGCCCTGCCGCTACCGTCGCCGGCGGACGGATTGCGGAGGCGGCGATGCACGATTGGCTGGGGATGAGCGCGGCGGAACTGGGCCGTGGAATCGGGGCGGGGAGGATCGACCCGGTTGCATTGGCCGAATGCTATCTCGACGCCATCGAAACTCACGTACATTGCCAGCGAATCTATGCGCGCGTCACGCGCGCGCGCGCGCTGGACGAGGCTGCGGCCGCAGCCCTGCGCGCTCGGGCGGGTCTGCGCCTGTCGCCGCTCGACGGGGTGCCGGTAAGCTGGAAGGACCTGTTCGATACCGCCGGCATTGCCACCGAATCCGGCAGCTTGCTGCTTGCCGGCCGGGTACCGCCTGCGGATGCCGAAGTGCTGGGTAACGCCACCGCCGCCGGGCTGGTCTGCCTCGGCAAGACCCACATGACCGAACTGGCGTTTTCGGGGCTGGGGCTGAACCCGGTGACCGCCACGCCGCCCTGTGTCAACGACGCGGCGGCGGTGCCGGGCGGGTCTTCCTCGGGGGCGGCGGCATCGGTCGCCTTCGGGCTGGCGGCGGCCGGGGTCGGCTCGGATACCGGCGGTTCGGTACGGGTGCCATCGGCGTGGAACGATCTTGTCGGGCTCAAGACCACGTCGGGGCGGCTCTCGCTCAGGGGTGTGGTGCCGCTTTGCCCGCGTTTCGATACGGTTGGCCCGCTTTGCCGAAGCGTCGAGGATGCGGCACTCATGCTGGCAATTCTCGAAGGTGGCAGGCCGGTGGACCTGACCGGTGCCTCGCTTGCCGGCATGCGCTTCCTGTCGCTTTCGGAAGAAACCATCGGTGCGGCGCGCGATGTGCCGCGCGCTGCCTTTGGGGGTGCGCTGGAGCGGCTTGCCGCGGCCGGGGCCCGGATCGAGACCGCGACAATCCCGGCCGTTCCCGACGCGCTGGCGCTGGCGCCGGTCATCTTCGCGACCGAAGCCTACGGTACCTGGCGGGACGAGATCGAGGCGCGGCCCGAACGGATGTATCCGCCGGTTCTGGAACGCTTCCGGGGCGGCAGGAATTTCTCGGGGCCCGATTATGTCGCCGCTTGGCAAAAGCTCGATACGCTCCGCTCGGAATATCTGGCACGGACGGCGGGTTACGATGCGGTACTGCTGCCGACCTGCCCGAACCTGCCGCCCGATGCGGCACGGCTCGGGGCCGATCCCGCCTATTTCGCCGAAGAGAACCTGCTGACTCTGCGCAACACCCGGATCGGGAACATGATGGGCCTTTGTGCGCTGACGCTGCCGACCGGGGTTCCGTCGGCCGGTCTGATGCTGATGGCGCCGCCGATGGCCGAGGAGCGGCTGCTTCGCGTCGGGGCCGCTGCCGAGGCGGCATTGACTCAAAAGCCACAAGGCCCGGCGCATCGCTGACATTTTCTGGACGCGACGCGCCAGTTGCGGCTAAGCTGTTCGCAAACGGGGCGAAACGACCCCGTATCGAGGCATTGGTAGAGCAGCGAGCGCATGACGTTCCCCGAGAGGTTTTCCGACCTTCCTGATTATGCGTTTCCGCGCCTGCGGAAGCTTCTGTCCGGCTCCGCGCCGGGCGGAGAGGTCATCGACATGACCATCGGAGAGCCGCGCCACCTGATGCCGGACTTCGTGGGCAAAATTCTGGCGCGGAATGTTGCGGGTTTTGCCAGGTATCCGCCCAACGACGGCACGCCGGAACTGCTTGGCGCCATTGGCGGCTGGCTGTCGCGGCGCTATGGCGTCACGGTTGACCCCGCAACGCAGGTCATGGCGCTGAACGGCACGCGCGAGGGGCTGTTCAACGCCGTGGTCGCGCTCTGCCCGGAACGGAAGAACGGGCGGCAGCCGGTCGTTCTGGTGCCCAATCCGTTCTATCAGGTCTATGCGGTCGCGGCGCTGGCCGTGCAGGCCGAACCGGTCTACGTTCCGGCAACCGCTGCGACCGGGTTCCTGCCCGACTACGCCGCCCTGCCGGCAGAGGTGCTGGAGCGGACGGCGATCGCCTTTGTCTGTTCGCCGTCGAATCCGCAGGGCGCGGTTGCCGACGGGACCTACTGGAAAACGCTGCTGGAGCTGGCAGAACGGCACGATTTCCACGTCTTTGCCGATGAATGCTATTCCGAAATCCACCGCGACACCCCGCCGCCCGGCGCGCTGGAAGTGGCGCAGGAGGTTGGTGCCGATCCGGAGCGGGTGGTGATCTTTCATTCGCTGTCGAAGCGGTCGAACCTGCCAGGGTTGCGCTCGGGGTTCGTTGCCTCGGGGCCGGAATGTAGCGCACGCATCCGCAAGCTGCGCGCCTATGCCGGTGCGCCGCTGCCGCTGCCGCTTCAGCGGGTTGCCGAACAGGCGTGGTCGGACGAGGATCACGTGCGCGCGTCGCTGGCGCTCTATCGGCAAAAATATCGCCTGGCCGACGGGATATTCGCCGATCTGCCGGGATATCGCGGGCCCGAGGGCGGATTTTTCCTCTGGCTTCCGGTTGCCGATGGCGAGGCGGCGGCGCTCCGGGCATACGAAAAGGCGGGCGTGCGGGTTCTGCCGGGCGCCTATCTGGGCAGGTCGGCGGGCGGCGAAAACCCCGGTAAAGGCTATGTTCGCGTCGCCATGGTGGCAGATTTGGACGAGTTGCAGCGCGGGTTGTGCAGGCTGCGCGACTGCCTCGATGTCAAGTAATTGAAGGACGGCAAGATCCCATGACCTATCAGACACGACAGCGCGACCCCCTTCTCGACAGTTCCATGCAGGAGGCGCTGGAACGGCGGGGCAGGGAACTGATCGGCCTGGCGATGGTTGGACTGGCCATCGCGATTGCCGTCATGCTCGCCACCTATTCACCGCAGGATCCGTCGTTCTTCTCGGCGACCGATGCGCCGATCAGCAACGCTTTCGGGGCGTTCGGCGCTTCGGTCGCGGCGCCGCTGGTGATCGTCGTCGGGCTTGCCGGCTGGAGCATTGCGGCGGTCGTGGCGGTCTGGGGCGTGCGGCTGCTGTTCAACGAGGGGGCGGAGCGTGCCATGTCGCGGCTGATCTTCGCGCCCATCGCGCTGGCGCTTGCGGCGATCTATGCCTCGACCCTGGTGCCCGGCGCGGACTGGGGGCACAGCTTTGGTCTGGGCGGGCTTTTCGGCGATACGGTGCTGGGCGCCACGCTCAATCTGCTGCCGCTTCCTGCCAGCTTCGGGGTGCGGATTCTCGCCCTGCCGGTGTTGCTGGCGGCGATCGGTGTGCTGCTGTTTGCCAGCGGCTTCACCCTGTCGGAGCTTGGTCGGGTGGGGCGGTTTCTTCTGATCGGGCTGGTGCTGCTTTACGACGGACTGATGCGGTTGCTCGGGCGCGGCGTTTCGGGTGCGGTTTCGGGCGTGCGCAGCGCCGCCGCGCGCCGGGACCGCCGGGAGGCGGTGACTGGCGACGCAGGCGCGCCGGAAGACGACGACCCCGATCTTCTCGATGATGATGATACCCCGCAGCCCGCCGCTCCGGGTGGACTTCTGGCAGCCGTGTCGACGCTTGTCCGCCGCCCGCCGGAGCCCGAACTTGTCGAGCCGGTGCTTTCCGGTGATGTGGAGGGCCTGGAAACCCCCGATCAGGATCGCATCCGCGCCCGTATCACCGATGCGATACGGTTGCGCGCCCGCGCCGGCGGTGCGCGTGTCGTGCCCTCGGTCGGGCGGGCCGAACCGCCCGTGGTGCGCTCCCGCAAGCCCAACCCGCTGATCCTGAACGTGCCGGGTGCCGTGCCGCCGGCGCCGATGGCGGAAATCGGCGACGCGGCGGGCATCGACAGGGCCGATATGGTGTCGCCCTCCCGCCCGGTTGCCACGGATCAGGAGTACGGGATGGACTTCGATGCGGACGATGACCTTCCCGTGATGCCTTCCGGACAGGCGGGGCCACAGATCACCCCGAGCATCCAGCCGCGCGCCGGTATTTCGGGCGAGGAGCCGCGCGGTGTCGTTCAGCATCCGGTGCGCAAGCCCGTTCAGCCATCGCGTCAGGCACGGGCCGAGGCGCAGCCGGCGCTGGCGCTGGAGCCTTCCGAACCGATGGTCTACGAGGCGCCGCCGCTGTCGCTTCTGTCCAACCCGGCGACGATCCAGCGCCATGTCCTGTCGGACGAGGCGCTGGAGGAGAACGCCCGCATGCTGGAAAATGTGCTCGACGATTATGGCGTCAAGGGCGAGATCGTTTCCGTCCGTCCCGGTCCGGTCGTCACCATGTACGAGCTTGAACCGGCGCCGGGCCTCAAGGCGAGCCGGGTAATCGGGCTGGCCGACGATATCGCCCGCTCGATGTCGGCGCTCGCCGCCCGGGTTTCGACTGTGCCGGGCCGGTCGGTGATCGGCATCGAACTGCCCAATGCCAACCGCGAGAAGGTGGTGCTGCGCGAGATCCTGTCGGCGCGCGAATTCGGCGATGCCGGCCACCGGCTGCCGCTGGCGCTGGGCAAGGATATCGGCGGCGCGCCGGTCGTGGCGAATCTCGCCAAGATGCCCCACCTGCTGATCGCGGGGACAACCGGCTCGGGCAAATCCGTTGCCATCAACACGATGATCGTCTCGCTGCTCTACCGGCTGTCGCCCGAGGAATGCCGGATGATCATGATCGACCCCAAGATGCTGGAGCTTTCGGTCTATGACGGCATTCCGCATCTGCTCTCGCCGGTGGTGACCGACCCCAAGAAGGCGGTTGTCGCCCTGAAATGGGTCGTGGGCGAGATGGAGGACCGCTATCGCAAGATGTCCAAGATGGGCGTGCGCAACATCGAGGGCTACAACGGCCGCGTGCGCGAGGCGCTGGACAGGGACGAGATGTTCAGCCGTACCGTGCAGACCGGTTTCGACGACGAGACCGGCGAACCGGTGTTCGAGACCGACGAATTCGCCCCCGAACTTCTGCCCTTCATCGTCGTCGTCGTTGACGAGATGGCGGACCTGATGATGGTCGCCGGCAAGGAGATCGAGGCCTGCATCCAGCGGCTGGCGCAGATGGCGCGCGCCTCGGGCATCCATATCATCATGGCGACGCAGCGCCCTTCGGTCGATGTCATCACCGGCACGATCAAGGCCAACTTCCCGACGCGGATTTCGTTTCAGGTCACTTCCAAGGTCGACAGCCGCACGATCCTGGGCGAGATGGGCGCCGAGCAGCTTCTTGGCATGGGCGACATGCTCTACATGGCCGGCGGCGGGCGGATCACCCGCGTGCACGGCCCCTTCGTCTCCGACGAGGAGGTCGAGGAGATCGTCAACCACCTCAAGGAACTCGGCCCGCCCGAATATGTCGGCGGCGTGCTCGAAGGTCCGGACGAGGACAAGGGCGGCGATATCGACCTGGTGCTCGGGCTCGGCGGCAACACCGATGGCGAGGATGCGCTCTACGATCAGGCGGTCGCCATCGTGATCAAGGACCGCAAGTGTTCAACCAGCTATATCCAGCGCAAGCTGGCCATCGGCTACAACAAGGCGGCGCGTCTGGTCGAGCAGATGGAGGAAGAGGGACTGGTCAGCGCCTCGAACCATGTCGGCAAGCGCGAGATCCTGGTGCCCGAACAGCAATAGCCGGAGGGCCGCCGGACGGTTCGGCGGCTCTCCGCCTCGTGAACAAATGACAGGTGCAGAGCGCCCCGTTCCTGCCTAGATTGACGGCATGAAACCGCTTCGCATTTTCCTTTCGGCTGCCCTTGTCGCCGTTTCCGTCCTGCCCGCGCCGGCGGCCGGGATATCGCTTGCCGCGCTTTCCAGCTACATGAACTCGTTTCAGACTGCGACGGGCGAATTCACCCAGATCAACGCCGACGGCACGATCTCGACCGGGAATATCTATATCAAGCGCCCGGGGCGCATCCGCTTCGAATACAATCCGCCCGACCGGAGCCTTGTGGTCGCCGGCGGCGGGACGGTGGCGATCTTTGATTCCAAGTCGAATACAGCGCCCGAGCAGTTTCCGCTGCGCCAGACGCCGCTGGGGATCATCCTGCAGAAATCGGTCGATCTGACCCGCAGCGACATGGTTACCGGCCATGGCAGCGACGGGCCCAGGACATTCGTCGTGGCACAGGACCCCGAACACCCCGAATACGGCAATATCCGCCTGGTCTTTTCCGACAACCCGGTCGAACTGCGCCAGTGGGTCGTTACCGACAGCGCCGGCGAGCGGACGACGGTGGTTCTGGGCGAATTGAAGAAGGGCGGCGATTTGGGCGCCGGCCTGTTCAGCATCCAGCAGGAAATCAAGCGCCGCTGAGCGGTCTCCTTCGTACCGGGCGCGCCTGCGTTGCCCCGCCGGCTCCGGGCGCCCGCTTTCCCGGCCTCAGCGCTTGCCGCAGGTCCTGAGCTGACGATCATAGATGATCGCCCGTTCCTCGACCCGTTCCGAAACCCCGACCAGCCAGTTCTTGGCCTTGTACGAGCCGCGGGAATAGCCGTTCCAGCCCTCGTGATAGGCAAGGTACTGACGACGGGCGTCGGAAAGCGAAATGCCCAGCCGCTTGTTCGACTGGTCCATGTACCAGCCCATGAAATCGGTTGCATCCTTGATGCGGTCGCGCTTGGCGCCGCGCCGCCCGGTGTCGCGCTTGTAATGGTCCCATGTGCCGTCGAGCGCCTGCGAATAGCCATAGGCCGAGCTTTGCCGGCCCATCGGAATCACGCCGAGCGCCCATTGGTATGGTGTGCGCGCATCGCCGTCGAACCGGCTTTCCTGATGGATGGTCGCCATCTGGACGGGGAC
>NZ_JBKEAE010000005.1:0-14602 GCF_047971885.1 Tropicimonas sp.
GTCTGGGCGGCTATCACTGGGGACTGCCGGTCAAGCGGGCGCTGCTGGCCTGGGAATCGGCGCGCGCCGAGGCGGGCTGAGCGGAGTCGTGGCCGGACGCCCGGATTTGCGGGGTGAATCCACGTGCCAGATCGCGTATGCAGGGGGCATAACGAACAAGGCGAGTAATCGAGCAATGAGAAACCGGACCATTCCGCTGGCCCTTTGCGGCCTTGCCCTGCTGGGTGCCTGTACCGACCCATCGCAACTCGACCCCAATACCAACCACACCCGCAACGGCGCGCTGGTCGGCGGCGCGTTCGGCGCGCTGGCCGGACTGGCGACCAGCGGCGGTGAGGCGAAAGACGCGATCATCGGCGGCGTCGCCGGCGCCGCGGCCGGTGGCATCATCGGCAACATGATGGACCGTCAGGCGGCGGAACTGCGGCAATCCATCGCCAACGAAAACGTCATCATCAACCAGGTGGGCGGCAATCTTGTCGTCACCATGCCGCAGGATATCCTGTTCGCCGTCGACAGCACCAGCATCAGCGAACCGGCCCGGCAGGATCTCGGCACGCTCGCCGCGAGCCTGAATAAGTATCCCGACACCAGGGTCGAGGTGATCGGCCACACCGACAACACCGGCGCGGCAAGCTACAACGAACATCTCTCGGTGCGGCGCGCGCAGACCGTTGCCAATGTCCTTGTCGCCAACGGCGTCGCCCCGGCGCGCGTCTCGGCCACCGGGCGCGGCGAGGCGGCCCCGGTCGCTACCAACCTGACCGAGGAAGGCAAGGCACAGAACCGCCGGGTCGATATCATCATTCGCCCGACGACGCTCTGACATCACCCGTCCGGATCCGGTGCAGGCTTGTCAGACATCCCGAAAGTGGTAATATAAAATTACCAATTCGAGGTGTGTGATGACGTTTTTTCCCGTCGAGTCGGAAAAGCTCAGCCGGTCGGTCGCGGCGCAGATCGAACTGCTGATCCTGCGCGGTGTGCTCAGGCCGGGCGAGCGCCTGCCGGCCGAACGCGATCTTGCCGAGCGTATGGGGGTTTCGCGCCCGTCGCTGCGCGCCGCCCTGTCCGAACTGGAGGAGGCGGGGCTGGTTCAGGTACGTGCCGGTTCGGGTATCTATATCGCCGACCTGCTGGCGCCTGCCTTTCCGGTACCGCTGATCCGGCTCTTTGCCACCCATGACGAGGCGGTGCACGATTACATCGCCTTTCGCCGCGACATGGAGGGCCTGACCGCCGCGCGGGCTGCCGAGGCTGGCTCCGCAACCGATATTGCGGTGATCGCCGGGATTTTCGGACGCATGGAACAGGCTCACGAGAGCCGGGCACCCGGCGAAGAAGCACGGCTCGACGCGGAGTTTCACATGGCGATCGTCGAAGCGGCGCATAACCTCGTCATGCTGCACATGATGCGCGGGATGTACCGCCTGCTGCGCGAGGGCATCTTCGCCAACCGTGCGGCGCTGTTCCAGCGCCGCAGCACGCGCGCCACCCTACTTGCCCAGCACCGCGCCATCTTCGAAGCGATCCGCGACCATGATCCGGACCGGGCGCGAAATGCCGTCGGGGCGCATCTCGACTTCGTGGAGCAGACCATGATCGACCTGCGGCGGACCGAACACAACGAACGGATCGCGCGGCAGCGGTTGCTACACGCCGCCGAATCCTGACGCCACCCTGAAAACGACCTGTGTTCACACCAGAAAGTCGGTACTGAGCCCTTCCTGCTCCGGTCGGCAAGGCACAGGGCGCGGAACAAGGCAGAAGGCCGCCGCAAAGTCAGGATTGCCGGAGCCCAACCTCACACTCCTGACCGGTACCGCTCAGTGCAGCTTGGCGTCCACGACCCGGATACTGTCGCCGATCATCGTGTCGGCATCGGCATGGGTCATGCCATCGGCAATGACCCTTGATGCCGCCGCAACAGCGACGTTGATAGCCTTGTCGCGCACTTCGCGCACGGCATTCGCCTCGGCCGACTGGATCTGATCCTCGGCGGCCTGGATACGGCGGGCGATGGATCTTTCCAGATCGGCCCTGGCCTGCACCGCCGCCGCCTCGGCGTCGGCGCGGGCCTGCTTGACGATCAGTTCGGCCTGCTCGGCCACGTCCTTCTGCTTGCGCTCAAATTCGGCCAGAATGGTCTGCGCCTCTTCGCGCAGCGCGCGCGCCTCGTCGAGATCGTTGCGAATCCGCGCGGCCCGCTTGTCGAGCATCCCGCCCAGCATCGCCGGCACCTTGAAATAGACCAGTATGCCGACGAAGACGAGGAAGGCGATCAGCACCACGAAGTTGGTGTTATGCAGCGAAAAGAAGGGCCCGCCAGCGGCAAGGGCCGGCCCGGCGACACCGGCGAGCGCGGCGCTCAGGATCAGCTTGCGCATCAGGCGCCTCCCTTGAGTTGTTGGTTCACCTCGTAGGCGACCGCGTCGGCATCCGCCGGACGCCCGAGCGCCCGGACGATCTCGATGGCGGTATCCTTGGCCACGGTCTCGACATGGCTCAGCGCGCTGTCGCGGATCTCGGCGATACGGGCGGTGGATTCACTGGTACGCGCGGCGATCTCCGCGTCCGCCTTGTCGGTGGCGGCGTCGAGATCCTCCCTGATGGCATCGCGGGTTTCGGCGGCGATCTTCTGCGCCTGGGCACGCGCCTCGGCCAGCGCCTTCTGATAGGCCTTTTCGGCCTGGACCGCGCGCAGCTTCAGTTCCTCGGCGGCGGCGACATCGTTGGTGATCGTCCCGTTACGCTCGGCCAGGACAGTTTCGATGCGCGGTAACGCCACCCGGCTCAGGATATAATAGATCGCGATGATGGCGACGATCAGCCAGAAAATCTGGTTGGGAAAGGTCGAGAAGTCCAGCTGCGGCATGCCGGCGCCTTCGGCTGCATGCGCGGCGTCGGCGGCTTCCGTCGCGTGTTCGGTAAGTGCGGTTGTCTCGCCCGCCATGCTGTCCTCCTGGATCTGGATATTCACCAAGGGGGCCGGACGGGTCGGCCCGCCCCCCTGGCGGCAAGGATCGCAGAAGCGCCGCTCAGACGGCGAACATCAGCAGAAGCGCGATCAGGAACGAGAAGATGCCCAGAGCTTCCGCGAATGCGATACCGATGAAGAGCGTGGCAGTCTGGCCCGCCGCGGCGGTCGGGTTGCGCAGCGCACCCGCCAGGAAGTTGCCGGCGACGGTGCCCACACCGATGGCGGCGGCGCCCGAACCGATGCCGGCAAGGCCCGCGCCGATATATTGACCCATGTTTGCGATATCGCCTTCCATTTTCGTATCTCCTTGCGATTGGAAGTGGATGTTTCAGACGTTTCGGGGACCGGATCCGTCAGTGCGACGGTTGCAGCGCGTCCTTCAGGTAGACGCAGGTCAGAATGGTGAAGACATAGGCCTGAACGAAGGCCACCAGCAGTTCGAGCCCGTACATCGCCGTGATCGCCAGGATCGAGAACGGCGCCACGGCGAGAATGCCGGCGAAGCCCGCGAAGACCTTGATGACGGCGTGCCCGGCCATCAGGTTGCCGGCAAGCCGGATCGAGTGGCTGACCGGACGCACGAAATACGAGATCAGTTCGATGATGGCGAGGATGGGCCGCAGTGCCAGCGGCGCCGACTTGACCCAGAAAAGTTCGAGAAACTTGCTGCCGTTCTTGACGAAACCGATCACCGTCACGGTGATGAAGACCGCAAGCGCCAGTGTCGCCGTCACCGCCACATGCGAGGTGGTGGTGAACGACATCGGCAGCAGGCCGAGGAAATTCGCGCAGACGATGAACATGAACAGTGTCATGATGTAGGGAAAATATTTCAGCCCGTCCTTGCCGGCGACGTCCTCGACCATCTTGTGCACGAAACCATAGGCCAGTTCGGCGATCGACTGGGCGCGGCCGGGAATGATCGCGCGGCTGCGCGTCGCGGTCACCAGCAGAAGAAAGGTCGCCAGAACCGCCATCGCCATCCAGAAGGTCGCGTTGGTGAAGGTATACCACGCCACATGTTCGCCACCGAACAGCGGTTTGACGATGAACTGATCCATCGGGTGGATCTGGATGCCGCCGCTCGCTTCTTCTGCCACGTCTCAGTCCCTCTCGTCCCTGGCGGCCTTTGCCGCCTGCTTCTCCTGCAGGTCCGCGGCGGTTCGCATCATCACGCGCACACCGGCCACGAGACCCAGCAATACGAACAGCACCAGAAACAGCGGCCTGGTGCCGAACAGCGCATCGAGCCCCAGCCCGATGCCCAGGCCGATCACGATGCCGGCCACAAGCTCTGTCACCATCTGCCAGGCAACGTTCGCCTGACCGATATCTCCCGTTTCCGGGGCGCTTTCGTCCTCGCCCTTTGCCCTGGCGATCCGCCGTTCGAGCTGCCGCAGCCGCTCGCTTCCGCCATCCTCGTGCAACTGGGGGGCACCCTCCAACCTTCGTGGCGGACCCTAGGCGTTTGCCGGGTGCAGAGTCAATGCGCATAAGGCGAGCCGGGAGGCGCATGTAACATATTGATAAAAAATGTTTTATCCGGAATGCTCCGAATTTGCCCCGCTGCCGGCGATGGCCCGGAATCCGCCGGGCAAATTCAACCTTTCGGTTGACGATCCGGTGGCAATACCCGCCCCAGACTACGCAACAGGCGCCCGTCGAGCACCAGAAGACCGCAGAAGATGACCGCCATCCCGAGCAGATGCGCCGGCAGGATAGCGTCGCCCAGCAAGGCGTTGCCCAGCAGCACCGCCGAGACCGGGGCGATGAAGGTCACCACCGAGGCATTGGTGGCGCCGACACGGACCACCAGCGCATACATGAGGATGAAAGCGATCCCGGTCAGAACCACCCCGAGCGCGGCAAGCGCTGCCGCCCCCCCTGCGCTCCGGATCACCGGCACGCCCTCGACCGCCAGCATGACCGGCGCGATCGCTACCGCCCCGCCGGTCAGCGCCATCGCCACGACCACAGCCGGATCGATTCCGCGAAAACGCCGCAGGTAGTTCATCGCAACCGCATAGCAGAAGGGCGCAATCAGCATGAAGAGGATCGCCCAGACCTCGTTCTGCCTGCCGCCCCGCAGCGCCGGCAGCATCAGAACCACAATGCCGGCGAAGCCGAAGACGATGCCGAGCGATTTCGCCGGGGTCGCACGCTCGCCCCCCGGCCAGAAATGCGAGACGATCACCACCGCGATCGGCATCGTCGCGTTGACGATCCCCGCCACCGCGCTGGTGACGTATTGCTGGGCGATCGGATAGACGGCAAAGGGAATGGCGTAATTTGCCGCCCCGAGAAACAGAACCTGCCACAGCAGCACCGGCCCCCACGGCACATGGCGCCCGGTCGCAAGAACCCAGACCCAGCAGGTCAGCGCGCCAAGCGCGATCCGCAGGAACGAAACCGAAAGCGGGCCGACCTCGCGCAGCAGAATGGCATTGAAGACAAATGCCGCGCCCCAGGCGATGCCGAGCGCCGCAACCATGATCCAGTCCCGCAGTGCCATGACCGTTCCCGTACCCGAACCCGTTTGCGCCCGTCTGACAGAAGCGACGGTGCCGGACCACCCGAATCTTGCGCATTCCTCCTGCGGGAACCGCCGCCGCCATGCGTTTTCTGCAATGCGGCATTTCCTCCGGACACACTTCTGCCGATAGCGGTAACGGCCTAGATTTTCCTCAAGCAAGGATTGATCCCGAAAGGATACCGCAATGTACGATCTTTATGGCAGGCATATGGATATCGACGAACTCGAACGCCAGATTGCCCGGATGCGCGCCGAAACCATCCGCGCCATCTTCGGCTGGATGCGCCAGCGCATCGCGGGCATTTTCCGCCCGCAGATTTCCGCCACCACAACGCGCGACGCCGCCTGAGGCACCGCCAGACGGGGCCGGATGCACGCAGGCGGGTACCCCGGCCCCCAACAGCGCCCGAACGGCGACGGAAACAGCCGCTTCCCCCCGCTGCCGCATGGGCGTAGGTTCGCCCAATGCAGCCTGCGCTCGACACCATCTTCGCCGCATTGTCGGACCCGACCCGCAGGGCGATCCTGGCCATGCTGCTCGAGGATGACATGGCGGTCACCGATGTGGCCGAACCGTTCGCGATGTCGCTGGCGGCAATCTCCAAACACCTCACCATCCTCACCCGCGCCGGACTGATCAGTCAGGAAAAGCGCGGCCGGGTGAAATGGTGCAGGCTCGAACCCGACGCGCTGCGCGACGCATCGGTCTGGATGCAGGGCTTCGGCCAGTACGAGGCGATCAACCTCGACGCGTTCGAGCGCTTTCTGGAGCAGGAACTGCGCCCCACCGAACCGGACGAACCCTGACCGGCCTGACCGGTCAGTCGGTTTCGAGCAGCAGCACCAGCGCCAGAACCGTCAGCGCGACACCGGCCATGACAAGCGGCGGCGGCAGCGGCCGGCCCAGCGCCGCCTCGCTGCCGATCACCCATGTCGGCACCAGATAGGTATAGGCCATAACCTTCGACGCCGGCAGCCGCAGCGCCGCGTATTGCACCAGCACGAAGGTTATCGCCGTCGCCACCACCGTCACATAGGCAAGCGTGACCCAGACGATCGCCGGCAGCGCCAGCCAGTCGGTCGCGGCGATCTCGCGCCAGCCGGCAAGGACAAGGATCAGCGTGCCGGCGATCAGCGTGCCGAGAGTGAAGACCACCGGCCGTTCGCCCCGGTTGAGCCGCGCAACCAGCGGCGGATAGGCGGCATGGGCGACACAGCCCCAGAAGAAGACCGCCTCGCCCGGTCCGATCCGGAAGGCGCGCAGGGCGGACCAGTCCGCCCGGAAGATCACCCACAGCGCGCCGGCCGCACCTATGCACAGCGCCAGCGCGGTGCGCGCGCTCATCCGCTGGCGCAGCAGCAGATAACCGAAACCGCCCGCCATCAGCGGGGTCAGCGTGAAAACCGCCGCCGCCGAGACGGGGGGCGCCGTCTTCAGCCCCTCGAACATGGTCACGAAATAGATCGCGAACAGCCCGCCCAGCAGCAGGTAGCGCCACGGCGCGGCAAGCGCCGCGCGTGGAATGCCGCCCGTGACCTGCGCTGCTGCGGCGACGATGAACGACGCCAGGAGAAACCGCAGCGCCGTCAGCGCCGACGGGCCGATTTCGTTTGCCGCCATCGCACCGAGCGAAAACGACCCCGCGACCAGTGCGGAAAAGGCAAGCATGGCCAGATGGCCGCGCGCTGCCTGCCCGGGGATGCGGGGCGCGCCGCGGCGCGCGGCTACGTCACCACCCATTCCCGGGCCGCCTCCTTGAGGAAGCGCACAAAGGTCTGGACCTTTGCCGTGCGGTGCAGGTCGACATGGGTCACCAGCCACATCTTGCTTGTCCATTCCGGCCGCGTCGGCATCACCTGAACCAGATCGGGATGGCGGCGCGCATCGCGCACCGAAAGAAATCCGATTCCGCCCCCGGCAAGAATGCCGTCGAGCAGGCCGCGCTGGTCGGACGAGCGATAGGCGATCTGTTCGGCCGGGATCGTTTCGACCATCCAGCGGAAAAAGCCGGCGCGGTTGTTCGCGTCGTCGATGGTGACGAAGCGATGGCCCTCCCAGTGGCCTTCCTCGAGCGGGCCGTGGCGGTCGAGGTAACTTCGCGTCGCATAAAGCGCGGCATGTTCGTCGACAAAGGGCTGAACGACGTTATCAGGCTGATCGGGGCGTTCCCCCGCCCGGATCGCCACATGCGCCTCGCCGTATTCCAGCCTGAAAAGGCGCTGATCGGCCATCAGGCGCACGCAGATACCGGGGTGCTCGTTCATGAACGCGACAAGAACCGGCGCGAGCCGGGGCGAGAACATCGGCAGCGCGGTGATGATCAACTCGCCCGATACATCCGCCCCACGGCCGCGGATGCGCCCGACAAGCTGGGTGAACTGGTCGTCGGTCGCCGAGGCCACCCTCAGCAGGTCCAGCCCCGCTTCGGTCGGCGTATAGCCGCGCGCATGGCGCTGGAACAGCTTGGTGCCCAGCCGTGCCTCGAGCGCATCGACATGGCGGATCACCGTGGCGTGATGCACGCCAAGCGCCTCGGCCGCGCCCGAGACCGTTCCCAGCCTCGCCACATTGAATGCGGTGCGGATTTCATCCCATGCCTCGACTGTCATCGCCCCTGCCTGTCGCTCGTTCCCGGACCGTGCCATGTGACCGGCCCCGTCCATGTGAGCAGATTCCCGCCGCCGCCACAAAGGTCTTTTTTCTCCGCCCGGCGACGGAATCGCGCTACTCTGGCGTTGGTTGGTAACGAGACCGCGAAACAACGGAGTTTCAGTCATGACACGCGTCTTTCTTTCCACCGCCGCTCTGGCGGCGCTGCTTGCGCTGCCGGCGACCGCCCAGCAGCAACCGCAGCCCTTCGTTCCCGGCACGAATTTCCTTGCAACCTGGGATCAGGACGGCAACGGCGCCGTCACGCTCGACGAGATGCGGCAGCAGCGGGCGAATGCCTTTGCCAGCTTCGACGCCGACAACAACGGGGCGCTTTCGCCCGGGGAATTCTCGGCCCTCGCCCAAGCGCGCGCCGCGGCCATCCTGCAGGCGGGCGGACGGGGGATGGGCCGTGGCGGGCCGGCCATGTCGCCCGCGATGCTCGATATCAACAGTGACGGCGCCGTAAGCCAGCAGGAATATGTCGCCGGCGCCGACCGCCAGATGCAGATGCTCGACCGCGACGGCAGCGGCACCCTGACCACCGCCGATTTCGGCGCCGGCCCGCGCGGTCAGGGTGCCGGCCCGCAGCAGGGGCCCGGCCCGGAGGGAATGATGCCGGGAATGCAGGGCCAGCGTCACGGCCGCGATATGGGCCGCGATAAGGGGCCGGACATGCGCGGCCCGGGCGGCGGCAGGAACAGCGGCTGCGGAATGCAGCATCCCGGCGGCAGGATGCCGGGGATGGCCGACGGCAAGCGCGGCCCCGGCCATGGCCCCGGTCAGGGCCGCATGCACATGATGCCGCGCGGCAAGGCGGCCATGGGTGGCGGCGCGGCAGGTCCGGCCCCGTTCCAGGCCTTCACCACCGATCAGGGTGCGCTCTGGATCGTCGATTCGCGCACCGGCGATGTGCTGCTCTGCCAGTCGGTCGCCAAACCGGAAGCCGAAGGCGGCTTTGCGCCCGTCTGCGTCGAGGCCAGCTTCTAGGCAACCGCAAATCGCCGATACCGGGGCGGGTGGTCAACCGCCCGCCCCGTGCCGAGCAAATCTGCACATCAAGCCTGCCCTTTTGAAGATTGAGCGCAGATCTGTCGGGGCAATACATAGCTTCGACAACACTACCCTTGTACCGGAATTCGAGAATGACCACCCCCACCCTTCTGCGTGTCGATGCCTCGGCCCGCCGCACCGGCTCGATCAGCCGGGACCTGACCGACAACATTGTGGCGAAATTCGGCGGCGCCCGCGTGATCACCCGCGACCTTGCCACCGAGCCGCTGCCCCAGATCGACGAGGGCTATATCACCGTCACCCGCGGCACGCCGCCCCCGGAACTCGGCGCGGCCCAGCGTGACATGCTGGCGCTGTCCGACCGGCTGATCGGGGAATTGCGCGCCGCCGATACCATCGTCATCGGCGTGCCGGTCTATAATTTCGGCGTACCGGCGGCGTTGAAGGCGTGGATCGACCTGATCGCGCGCGCCGGCGTGACCTTTCGCTACACCGCCGCCGGCCCCGAGGGGCTGCTCGCCGGCAAGCGCGTCATTCTGGCGATGGCATCGGGCGGGACCGAGGCGAATTCGGCCATCGACTTTGCCACACCCTACCTGCGCCATGTGCTCGGCTTCATGGGGCTGACCGATATCGAGCTCGTTCACGCCGACCGGCTGGCGCTGGATGCCGACAGCACGCTGAAAGCCGCCCGGGCGCAGGTCGCGGCGCTGGCCGCCTGACAGGGCCGGGATCACTGGCTTCAACCGGCAACGGAACCGCGGGGGCGGGAATCCCTTGACATCCGCCCTCCGCCCGACCTAAGCACCCGCCAACATCCGGAAGTGCCAGGCTTCCGGTCCCCTTATTTCGCCGGGGATCGCCGTCCGTCAGCGCGTTGCGCCCACGGGCGCGTTCGTCGTTTGGGGCAGGCGCGTTTGCGCTGCGGGAGCCGGCTTCCTACATGGAGGCCATATGTCGAGACGGGGCCGAAGGAGGGCCGGGGCATGTTTGAAAGTCTGTCAGAACGCCTCTCCGGGGTCTTCGAACGGCTGACCCGGCAGGGTGCGCTCTCCGAGGACGATGTGAAGGCCGCGCTGCGCGAGGTGCGCGTGGCGCTGCTGGAGGCCGACGTTTCGCTGCCGGTGGCGCGCGAATTCATCAAGGCAGTGCAGGGAAAGGCCACCGGTCAGGCCGTCACCCGATCGGTGACGCCGGGCCAGCAGGTGGTCAAGATCGTCCATGACGAACTGGTCCATTTCCTTGCCGGAGACGACGACAAGCCCGGCGAGTTGAAGGTCGACAACCCGCCGGCGCCGATCCAGATGGTCGGCCTTCAGGGTTCGGGCAAGACGACGACCACCGCCAAGCTTGCCAAGCGGCTGAGCGAGAAGAACGGCAAGCGGGTGCTGATGGCCTCGCTCGATGTCAACCGCCCCGCCGCGATGGAGCAGCTTGCCATCCTTGGCGCGCAGATCGGCGTCGACACGCTGCCGATCGTTCCCGGCCAGAAGCCGGTCGATATCGCCAGACGCGCCAGCCAGCAGGCAACGCTGGGCGGCTATGACGTTCTGATGCTCGACACCGCCGGGCGGCTTTCCATCGACGATGCGCTGATGGCCGAGGTCGAGGCGGTGCGCGATGCCGTCCCCCCGCGCGAGACGCTGCTGGTGGTCGACGGCCTGACCGGTCAGGACGCGGTGCACACGGCGGAGAATTTCGACCAGCGCATCGGCATTTCCGGCGTGGTGCTGACCCGGATGGACGGCGACGGGCGCGGTGGCGCTGCGCTGTCGATGCGTTATGTCACCGGCCAGCCGATCAAGTTCGTCGGCCTCGGCGAGAAGATGGACGCGCTGGAGGAATTCCACCCCGAGCGCATCGCCGGTCGCATCCTCGGCATGGGCGATATCGTCAGCCTTGTCGAGAAGGCGCAGGAAACGCTGGAGATCGAACAGGCCGAGCGCATGATGAAGCGCTTCCAGAAGGGCCAGTTCAACATGAACGACCTGAAGGGCCAGCTTGAGCAGATGCTCAGGATGGGCGGCATGGAAGGCATCATGGGCATGATGCCCGGCATGGGCAAGATGAAGGCACAGGTCGCCGATGCGGGGTTCGACGACACCATCATCCGGCGCCAGATGGCGCTGATCGATTCGATGACAAAAAAGGAACGCGCCGCGCCGCAGATCCTTCAGGCCAGCCGCAAGAAACGGATTGCAAGGGGCGCGGGGATGGAGGTTTCCGAGCTCAACAAGCTTCTCAAGATGCACCGGCAAATGTCTGACATGATGAAGAAGATGGGCAAGAAGGGCCTGCTGCGGCAGGCCATGTCCGGCATGTTCGGTGGCAAGGGCGCGGGTGGCATGGCTATGCCGCGCGATGTGGAAAACGTAAGCCCCGCCGACATGGAAAAGGCCGCACGGGCGCTTGGCGGCATGCCGGGCGGATTGCCGGGCCTCGGCGGCGGCATGGCCCTGCCGCCCGGGCTTTCGGGTTTCGGAAAGAAGAAGTGATGCGCGCGCCCGTTCTGGAAACCGACCGGCTTTTCCTGCGCCGCCCGAGCATAGGCGATATCGGCACGCTGCTTGCGGCACTGCGCGCGGGCCAGCCCCATATCGGCAGCGCGCCGCTATCGGGCATGCGGGCGCTGGCGCAGTCGGTACCGATTGCCTGCCACTGGGATATCTGCGGGCTGGGGCTTTTCGCCGTGGTGCCCAAAGGCTGCGATACGCCGGCCGGGCTTGCCGGTCCGTGGCATGCCACCGGCTGGCCCGCACCGGAACTGGGCTTTCTGTTTTTCGACACGCCCGATGCCGACACGCTGCTGCCCGAAGCGCTGCACGCCGTGCGCGCATTCGCCGAACACGGCATCGGCTGGCGCGAGGCCGTCACCTTGGTCGCGTCCGGCGACCGCCGCGCGGCGGCGTTGCTGCGCACGTCCGGTGCCATCGCCGATCCCTTTGCCGACGGGCCGGCCGAAACGCTGATATTCTGCCACCCGGTGCGCCCGCAACGCACCGCCCGTCTGCGGCGCGCGGCATGAGCGCCACGGTATCCCCCCGAACCGCCCGGACGACGGCGTGCCTGACATGACCGCAGCCCCCACACTTGTGACCGGGCGCCTGACACTGCACCAGCAGCGCCCAGAGGATTTCGAGCCCTTCGCCGCGATGCTGGAAACGGATCGCTCCGTCCACATGGGCGGCCCCCGCACCCGCAGGGAGGCGTGGCTGTGGTTCGCCGCCGATTCCGGCGCCTGGCCGCTTATGGGCATGGGCGGCTGGACGATCGAGCGGCGATCCGACAGCGCCGTTGTCGGGCAGGTCGCCGTGAACAGGCCCGATTATTTCCCCGAGGTCGAACTCGGCTGGCTGCTCTACGACGGGTTCGAGGGGCAGGGTTATGCCACCGAAGCCGCTGCCGCCGCGCGTGACTGGGCCTTTGGCCGGCGCGGACTGACGACGCTGGTCAGCTATGTCAGCCCGGGAAATGCCGCCTCGATCGCGGTTGCCCTGCGCCTGGGGGCCGAGGCCGATGCATCGGCCGCCCGCCCCGAGCCCGGGGATCTGGTCTATCGCCACCCGCATCCCGGGGGGCGGGCATGACGCCGATCCGTCTCGATATCGCACCGCTGGAAACCGCACGGCTGACCCTGCGCGCGCCGCAACCGGCCGATTACCCCGCCTTTCGCGACTATTACGCATCCGGACGATCGGTCCATACCGGTGGCCCGCTTGACGAGCGCGAGGCCTGGCGCGGTTTCTCGTCGCTGATCGGGCATTGGGTGATGCGCGGCTTCGGCATGCGGACGATCACCGCCAGGGGCACGGACGCGGCACTTGGCTTCTGCGGCCTGTGGTACCCCGGCACCTGGCCGGAGCCCGAGATCGGCTGGACGCTTTACGACGGAGCCGAGGGCAAGGGCATCGCGTTCGAGGCGGCGCTGGCGGTGCGGACCCACGCCTTCGATGCGCTCGGGCGCAAGACGCTGGTCAGCTACATCCACCCCGAAAACGCCCGCTCCATCGCGCTGGCCGAACGGCTGGGGGCTGTCGGCGACGATAGCGCCGCACGACCGCCCCACGCACCGCATGCACTGGTTTTCCGCCACCCCGGACCCGGAGTGGCAGCATGATCGAGCGCCTGGAAACCGGCCGTCTGATCCTGCGCCGTCCCGCAATCGAGGACCGGCCGGCCTACATCGCCTATTACGCCTCGGACTGGCGGGCAACGCATGGGCCGGTGCTTGCCGCCGGCAGCGCGCGGCCCCGGTTCAACGCCATACTCGATCACTGGCGGCAAAACGGCTACGGGCGTTTCGTTGTCGAACTGAAGGACAGGCCGGGCGAGGCGCTGGGGCTGTTCGGCCCCCATTTCCCCGATTCCTATCCCGAGCAGGAACTGACCGGGCAGATCTGGCGCCGCGATGTGCTGGGGCTCGATATCGGATACGAGGCGCTGCTGATCACACGCAGCCACGCCTACGAGAACCTCGGCTGGACGGGTGCGGTCACCTACATCCATTCGGAGAACGCCCCGGCCATCCGGCTTGCGCGCCGGTTGGGTGCGGCCATCGACCCGCACGCCTTCAAACCCGCCGTGCTCGACACCCACGATGCCTGGCGTCACCCGGTGCAGGGGGCGGCGCTGATGACGGCACGGCGGAACGCCGCGCGCCGGCGGCAATCCGGCCGTCAGACCGCCGCGACGATCCCGACGATCCACACGCCGCGGCTTGTCCTGCGCCCGCCCCGGCTCGACGATTTCGAGCCTTACGCCGCCTTCCTCGCCTCTGATCGGGCAAGGGGTATGAGCGGCCCGCACAACCGTGCCACCGCATGGTCGTGGTTCACCAACGATATCGCCCACTGGCAGCTTTTCGGCTTCGGCGGGCTGATCATCGAACACGACGGCGCGCCTGCCGGTCAGGTTTCGATCACCCGGGGGCTCGATTTTCCCGAGCCCGAGCTTGGCTGGTTCCTGTTCGAAGGACAGGAAGGCAAGGGGCTGGCGACCGAGGCGGCGCTGGCCATGCGCGACCATGCCTATACCGAACTGGGGCTGGAAACGCTGGTCAGCTACTGCGCGCCCGACAACCTGCAATCCATCGCGCTGGCCGAACGGCTGGGGTGCAGGCCCGACCCCGACGCGCCGCGACCCGAAGGCGCGACCTATCGTGTCTATCGCCACCCGGCGCCCGACACCGACGGAAACCCGGGGAGCTATGCGTGATGACAACCGGTTCCGCCACAATGTCCACAGCCGGCCGGGCCCGGCCACAATCGACCGGGCCGATGGACGGCGCGGTGCACGGGCTCCAAAGATACGGCAGGGAGGGATCCGCATGACCCGCAACGACCACACGGCCGCAACGGGGGAACCGCCGGCGGACGACGATACCCGGCGGGCCGCAGACCTCCTCAGCGGGCATCGCCAGAGCATC
>NZ_JBKEAE010000195.1:0-3217 GCF_047971885.1 Tropicimonas sp.
GAGCAGACCGGCCATGACCAGGTCGTCAACCTGCTTGCCGAGCGGGATCTGGTTCGCGGTCGGCGGGTTGCCGCCGGTGATCCGCGAGACGATATTTGCGATTGCGATCTCGCCGCCGGCAATGGCGTTATCCACCCAAGTGCCGCCCTGAGCCTCATAGGCCATCGCGATTTCGTTGACGGCGGCCGATTCCCCCGCCGACACCCACCAGTGCATGACCTCGGCCTCTTCGGCCTCCGCGGCGCCGATTGCCACGAATACCGCAGCGGTCAGCGCAGTAACGGATACTGAGTATTTCATGAAGTTTCTTCCTCCCATGCCTGTCGGGCGACAATTCGTGAGCGCCCTGTCACTCCTCCAGATACTGAATTAGTGTAACGTTAAATATATCTGTGTCAACGGATATTGTTGCGAGGGCGGGAGGTACGCGTTTTGGCGGGGCGCGACCCGCCCGCAAGCTTGGCAGTAACGCGCTACCAGCGCTATTGCGGAAGTTTCGCAACCGAAGGATCACGCCAAAGATCACCGCCTGCGCCAACGTCCGCGAGTGAAAAATGCTTGCGACCCGGGCGATTTTAACGCTAAATTTCAGTGTGTGGTAGCGGGAGGCTACCTGACTTTCACGGGAACAATAGTGCGGATTACCGTCCCTTCGGCGGTGGTTTGTGAATTGCGGTGGGTCACATGAATTCTGCGAACCTCAAGGAAAGCGACGTCACGATTGTGGGTGCGGGCCCGAGTGGTGCGAATGCAACGCAGGCCCTCGTCAGGGCGGGCATGTCGGTCGTCTGTCTGGAGCAGGGCGAGTATCCGGATTACACCTCGATCAAATTCGACGAGCCCGGGTTCGAGCTGCGCAAGGATCTGGGATTCGGCTTCAACCCGAACCGGCGGCGGATGCCCTCGGATTACCCGATCAACGTCGCGGCATCGGACATCAATCCCTTGATGTGGAACGGTGTCGGCGGCCGGACGGTGATCTATGCCGGAGCCTGGAACCGTTTTCAGCCAAGCAATTTCAGGGTGAAGACGCTTGATGGTGTCGGCGCCGACTGGCCGCTGAGCTATGACGACCTTGCCCCCTTCTACGAGCGCGTCGAGTTGCAGATGGCGGTCTCGGGCGTCGGCGGCGATCCGGCCTATCCGCATTTCGACCCGCCCCTGCCGCCCCTGCCATTCGGTGCCATCGAGCGGCGGCTTTTCGCGGCGCATGAGCGTCTGGGCTGGCATATCTGGCCCGGAACCAACGCCATCGCCACGGTCAGGCATGCCAATCTTCATCCCTGCGTGCGCCGTGGTGCCTGTTCGGCGCCCGCCTGTTTTGACGGCGCCAAGGCCTCGGTGGATCGCACGCACTGGCCGACAAACAGGAAACTTGGCGTCCGGCTGGTTCAGCGGGCGCGCGTCATCCGGATCGAGACCGACGCGCGCGGGCTGGCAATGGGTGTCGCCTATGTCGATCGCGACACCGGCAAGACCCACCTGCAAAGGAGCAGCATCGTTGTCGTCTGCGCCAATGGCATCGGCACGCCACGGCTTTTGCTGAACTCCGCCACCTCGAAATTTCCCACTGGCCTTGCCAACAACTCGTACCTCGTGGGCCGCAATCTGATGCTGCATCCCTTCACCACGGGGACGTGCCTGTTCGACGAGGTCCTCGACAGTTGGCAGGGAACGGCCGCACAGCGCGCCTATTGCCTGGAATTCGCGGAGACCGGCGCGGAGCGGGATTTCCTGCGCGGGGCCAAGCTGATGCTGATGCCCACCGGATCGCCGCTCGGCACCATCAACGCCCATCCCTGGGGAACCGCGACGGAATGGGGACCGGATTTCCACCAGAAGCTTTACCAGCGCTTCGGCCGCTCGGCCATCTGGGACATCATCGCCGAGGACCTCCCCTTCCCGCACAACCGGGTGACGCTGGATCCGGATCTGACGGACGACGACGGCATTCCGGCGCCGAAGGTCACCTATCGCTATCACGAAAGCATGTACCGGCTTCAGAAATTCATGCAGGAAAAGGCGATCATTTCCATGCGCGAGGCCGGCGCCTACGAGACGCTGGCGGCGCCGCCGCTGCGCGAAACCGGCTGGCACATCCTTGGCACCGCGCGGATGGGCGAGAATCCCGAAACCTCCGTGGTCGATGCCTTTGGGCGGGCGCATGATATGTCCAACCTGTTCGTGATCGACGGCAGCGTCATGCCGACCTCAGGCGCCGTCAACCCCACCGCCACGATTGCGGCCCTTACCCTGCGCAACGCCGAAGCCATCGTCGTCAACCGGCGCGAACAGAAAATCAGCGCCTGAAAGGGGGCACGGATATGACCCAATCCTTGCAGGACGTTCAGCGCCAGACCGACTGGCTGTGCGATGCGATGATCCCCGGAGATCCCGATCTGGGCTTTCCTTCGGCCAGTGACTTGGAGATGCAAAACACCCTGCTACCCGCCGCGCTCGGGACGCGCCCCGATCTGGCGCCGGACTTTCTGGCGCTTGTCGCGCGCTTCCCGCGCGATTGTCCGCCCGACCCGCTGGCACTGATCAATGCGGCCAGCGAAGACGAGCGCGCGCTTCTGGGTCGGTTCATCGCCGGCGCTTATCTGATGTGCCCGCAGGTCACCTACAGGCTCGGTTATCCGGGGTTTCAGGAACTGCCCGTCGACCCCGACTACGACGAGATCATGGCTGCCGTCGAGCCGATCATCGAACGTGGTCCGATCTACCGGGAGGTCTGATTTCAGGCAGTATGGCTGGTGAATCCCGAGTGGCATCAAGCACAGGTCCACTGACACGCACCGGGAAACCCAACCACACCATTGCCTCCCTATTGCACGCCGACCCACGGGTTACGGTTGTTGAAATGCTGGTCGAGGCCGTAGCTGAACCAGCGCCCGTCGAGAACCTCAGATACCACCTGCTGCTTTTGCTCCTGCGGGATGGAGGTGTCGGCCTCGATCGCCGCGAGCACGTCGTCGTATTTCGTGCGCTCTTCGGACATGCGGATCAGGGCTTTTTCGCTGTCGGCGTCAAGGATCAGTTGCGTCGGTCCGCTCGTCGCCGAGTCCCATGCCTTCCAGTCCACCAGACCATCACCGTTCGGATTGCCGGTCCGCAGGAAATTTGCCACATAGCGTCCGACCTGAGCCGTCAGATCCCGTGCGCCCGGATTGTCGAACGCCTCGGGGAAGGTCGCGGAAAACCCGGTTGTCCGCGC
>NZ_JBKEAE010000202.1:0-13134 GCF_047971885.1 Tropicimonas sp.
GCGGCGGTGGGCGCCGTCGACCGCACGGCGCCGGTCTCGGCGTCGATCAGCCGGACCGTGACGCCCGCCGCGCCCGCTTCGCCCGTCTCGCCGGCGCCGTGTCCGTGCGCGTCGTACCAGACGGTATCGCCCAGCGAGGCGGTTCCGGTATCGAGGCTGACAAGCCCGGCATCGACATTGCGCTGATGCTCGCCTTCCAGCAGGCTGATCATCCCGGTCCGGCCGGTGACGGTGTCGGCATCCGAATCGCTGTTGACATCCTCGGGTGCGTCCGGGGTCCGGGTGGTGAAGGTATAGCCGCCGGGCGCAACGAACTCGACGAAATAGTCGCCTTCCATGAGATCGTCGAACAGGTAGTTGCCGTTCGCGTCGGTTGTCATCGTCGCGACCAGCGCGCCGGAAACGGCATCGATCAGGTTGACCGTGACACCGGCCGCGCCGGACTCGCCGTTGTTCATGAGGCCGTCCCTGTTGCTGTCGTACCAGACGGTATCGCCCAGCGAGGGCTTGTCGCAGATCTCGATGCGAAGGTTCTCGCGCGCCGGCTTGCAGGTCGGATCGTCGGTGATGCGCACCAGCGTCACCTCGTAGACGTTATCGCCGTCGATGTCGGCCGGATTCTCGAAATCCGGCGCGTCGACGAAGGAAACCCTCCCCTCGGCATCGACGGTGAACAGCGCCGCGTCGTCTCCTTCGAGGCGGTAGGTCACGTTGCCGGCCGCTTCGAAATCCTGCGACACGGTCGAGCGGATCAGTTCGCGGCCATCGGCATCGGTTGTGGTCGTCACGGTGCCCGAAACTGCGCTGATGCTGTAGCTGTCGAGCGACCGGATCTCGCCGTCTTCGACCACCGCGTCGCCATCGTCGACCCAGAGCGCCAGACCGTCGAGTTCGGCGCCCGAGATCGTGCCGTCGCCGTCGGTATCGAACAGCGCGCGCAGCTTGTCGTAGCCGTCGGTATAGGTGCCGTTGTCGTCGCCGAAGAGGCGCGAGCCGTCCATGTCGGTGGCGGCGTTGCCGTCGCGGTTGTCGATCAGGATGCCGTCGCCGTTTCCGTCGAACCATTCGATGCGCTCGGCCACGCCATCGGCGTTCATGTCGAAATGGACGGTCTCGCCCAGGTTCAGGCCCGACTTGTCCGCAGACGTACTTTCGCCGGTCACACCGATCACGCCGTCACGGTTCAGGTCGAGCGCAATCGGCGTGGTCACCACGGTGGCGACACGCGCGCAGGCTTCGCGCAGGTCGTTGTTGTAGATGCCCTCGATTTCCAGGCCGAAGACGTAGCTGCGCGTGCCGACATCCGTGCCGACATAGAAGGCCTCGGACTGGGTCTGGCCCGCCTTGATGGTGACCTCCATGACCTGGGCGCGGGAGGCATCGATCTCGCTTTGCTGGTCGGTGAGGTAGGCCGCGCCGGCAACCGCAATGGGCTTGGACCCCGAATAGACGATCTTGTCGGGGTCGATCGTTATCGCGACCGTGAACGTCAGATCGTAGGGGGCGGGTTCCCTGAGGAAGACGTGATAGGGCACCGCCTCGGTCGTGGCCTTGGGCCATTCCTGCGCCTGATCCTCGAAGAAGCTCTCGCGCCCGATCCGGGCACAGAGCGGATTCGCGACCATGAAATAGACATCCTCGCTCATCAGGCCGCAGTTGGTGTTGAAGTCCTTCACCAGTGTCGTGTTCTCGCAAACCGTCAGTTCGGTGAAGCTCTCGCGCCCGATGGCGCCCTGCTCCACCCCTTCGGTCGTTTCGCCGGCGGACACCGTGACCACCGCGCTCGCCTTCATCGGCTCGCCGTCAGGGCCCGTTCCGTCGGTCGAGGCGAAGTGCAGGGTCAGTGAGCCACCCTTTTCGGATGCCTCCCGGCCGACGAAACCGACACGATAGTCGCCGGCGTCGACACCTTCGAAAACGAAGTTGCCCCCGGCATCGGTGACGGCGGTCACATACTCGCCCTTGCTGTCGGTGACGAAGCTCTGATCAGTATTCAGCAGATATACCGTCTGACCGCCGATCCCGCCTTCGCCGGTGTCGTGCGCACCGTCCTGATCGCCATCGTAGTAGAAATTGCCGAAAAGGCGGCCCCCGGTTTCAGCGGTCTGGACCTGACGCACCGAAACGTTGTCGAGCATGGCGCCAAAGCCGTCGTCCGTGTACTCGCCTTCGACGAACGAGATCGTATGGGTTCCGGCATCGAGGTCGAGGTCGAACGTACGGTGCTGAAAGCCCTGCGTGAACTCGTCATTCACGCCCGAACCGGTCAGCTGCACGATTTCGCCATCGACATAGACGAAGAAGGCGTTTGAATATCCCGCCTGAGCGGCGGTCAGGCCAAGACCGGGCAGCGACCGCACGCCGTAGTCGTAGGAGATCTGGTAGGTGCCGGCCTCGGTCACGGTGAAGGTCTGCTGGATACCGTCGCGGGTGCCGGCGGCGTTGTCGATCTCGACGATGGAATTGCCCACCGTGTTGCCGGTGTTGTAATCGCCGGTCTGCACCCCGATCCTGCCGCCGTGGACCGACTGCCAGCCGGTGATGGCGGAATAGGTGAAAGAGCCGACAGTGCCGGCGTTCTGGTGGGTTTCGAAGCTGCCGTTGACGATGAGTTCGGCGCCCAGGTCGCGATCCGAGGTGTCGGGCAGCAGGCTCAGCCGTGACGAGCCGGCGACCGGTGGCAGGGCGGTGTCGTCTGTCCCGGTATCTGCTTCGGATGCGCTTGTGCTTTCACCGCCATCCATTGCCAGATCGTACCCGGTGAACGCCGGCCTCACGACGGCACCCTGCCCGGTATCGTCCGCGCCGGTTGTGGCGATTACGCCGCTTTCGTCGGCGGCCCAATAATCCGCGTCGGCGGTTTCTTCTGCCGGTTCTTCCGCGCCGCTGGCTCCGACGATGAGGGTCGGCTCGCCGGATTGCGGGGTTGCATCCATGGCCGCGATTGCCGGGCTCTCGCCGCCGGCCGGCTTTTCGCCGGCTTCCGCTGCGGGAACGTCCGGAGACGCGGCGGACGGATATCCATCCGCTTGGCTCGGGGTTTCGCCGGAATCGACCGCCGTTTCATCGGCAGGGTCCGACGGGTCGACCAGGCCGGAAGTGTCGGTGTCGGCCGCGGTGGCCTCCGGCGCGTCGGCGGATTCTGTCACCTGAACGGCCAGTTGTCGGAAAGCCTCGTTGCCCGCTTCGTCGCTGACGCGAATGACAAGGTCGTAAGCGCCGCCACTTTCGGCCACCGGGGAAATGCCGAGAACCCCGGTTTCGGGATCGATTGTAAACAGATCGGCGTCAATGCCGCCGGTTATTTCAAAGAATCTGCGACGGCCTTCTCCATCGATCATTTGAAAATCGAACAGCTCTTTGCTGCCACGATCGACTGAAAGAAGGCCGTCACCCAGAAGCGCGTTCAAATAATTGTCAAGATTCGTTTCGAGGTAATTCGTTTGGGAAATAATACCGGGCATGACTCTTTTCCTACTGGTCCAGCACCAACGCGGTTACTCGGGATTTTTCGAATTGCGCTAACGCGCCGGAGCCACGGGCTCCCTCCGGTGATGCAAAGTGTTTGATTACAAGTGTTCTAAAATCTCAATCAGTACAACTTAATAACGATACCTTGGTTAACTGGCCAACGGTGCGGTGGAGGCTGCAACCCGGGGTTTCCGACCGTGCCGGAGAAATGTCTCCGGGCAGCAATGCGGGGTAATCCGTGCGATCCTGGCCCTGGGTCCGCTCTCAACTGGTCCATGATTAAGGTAATATTTACCAATTGCTCAAGTAGGGGAAACCATGCCCATGCCGGCTATCGCCAAAGTTGTAAAAGCACAACTTAATGGCATAAATTCCGCAATTCCGGGAATGCAAGACATAACGAAATGTTCTGCCCGTGCAGATGAGGACCGGCGCTTCCGCCTTTCCGTTCGCCGGGCGATTTTTTTGGGCGCGGCGCCGGTCAGAGATCGGCGATCGAAATGGCCTTTCCCGACCGGGCCGACCGTTCGGCGGCAACGCCGACCAGAACCGACCACAGCCCGTCTTCCGCGCCGACCTCGGCCTTTCCGCGCCCGCTGCGGACCAGTTCGGCAAAGCGCCGGTGCTGGAAGAAGGTCGCGCCGTGATGATCGCCGGCCGCCAGCAGGGCGGGATCGACGGCGATCTCCTCGACGGTTTCGGCCCGCGTGGCGCGGTCGGACAGAACGAACTGCGCCTCGGGGATGCGCCCATCGGGGGCAAAGCGCTGCGGGCCCGGCACGCGGATCCCGGCTTGCCCCTCAGGACCGGTGAGCGAAATGATCTCCTGCCAGCGCGATCCTTCGGCGAACATGCACAGGTCGAGCATGCCACGCGCACCGTTGGCGAAATCGACGATGACGAAGGCATTGTCGAGAATGTCGGGGGCCGCCCCGTCGTATAGCTCGTCGAGGTGGTTGGCATCGCTCCCCCCCGAGGCACAGACCCGCACCGGATCGCTTTTCAGCATCAGCCGCATCAGATCCCAGAAATGGCAACACTTCTCGACCAGGGTGCCGCCGGTGCGGCGGGAAAAGCGGTTCCACGCATTGACCTTGGGCAGGAACGGGAAGCGGTGTTCGCGCACCGACATCATGACCGGCACGCCGATTGTGCCCTTGTCGAGTTCGGCCAGCAGCCGCTGCGCCGGCGGCATGTAGCGGTATTCCATCGCGATCCACAGCGGGGCGGTCCGCGCATCCTGCAAGGCGACGATGCGGCGGCAATCGGCAACGGTGGTGCACATCGGCTTTTCGCACAGGATCGGCTTGTTGTGCGGCATTGCTCCGATCAGGGTCACATAGTGGATGTCGTTGGGCGAGGCGATGACATAGGCGTCGCACAGATCGGCGGCAAGCAGGTCGCGCCAGTCGGCGAAAACCGTCGCCGTACCCCCCTGAAGCGCCAGCGCCCGGTGCCGCATGGAGTCGTCCGGGTCGGCGATGGCGGCGATCCCGATTCCGTCGATCAGTGCGATGTTGCGGATGTGCTCCTGTCCCATCATGCCGGAACCGATCAATCCGTAGCGTATCATCATGCAAGCTCCAGCACGGGAAGATCCAGCGCCGCCGCCACATCGGCCAGCGCGCGGGTATGATCGCCATAGGCGATGGCCAGATGGTGTTCGACACCGCCGCCGATCAGCGCCGGCAGAACCCGGGCCACCGGCCGGTCGAAGCGCAGCACGCCCGAGGTGCCGCTGAAAGCCATCGGCCGGTCGAGCATCTCGGCACCGGCCAGCACCATGCGCGGCGTATCGAACGCCTGTGAGATGCGCATCAGCGTCACCCTGCCCGGCTTCAGCGGAAACTGGTAGAGCAGCGGCATGCGCCGGTTGGAATGTACCGTCGCCTCGGGCGCGAAACCGGGGGCGCACATCGAAACCGGCGCCTGGCCGCAATGCCAGACCACCGCACTGTCGTCCCGCCGGTCCATGTCCACCAGATCGGTCAGAAAGACCGGGGTGCGCGCCACCTCCTGCAGGATCATCTGGCTCAGCGCGCCATAGACATCGGCCTCGCAGGCGCAGGGCACGCGATCCTCGCCCATCATCGAGACCGGGCCGCAGGCGGCGCCGCCGTATCCGGTGAAGGTTTCGGGCCAGCAGCGGAGGGCAAAGGCGCTGTAGCCGCCGCCCGCTCTCAGCCTGTCGAGCGCCGGCTTGAGCCGCAGCGACCGGGCAAGCTGGGTCTGGTTCACCGATCCTGTTCCGGCCAGTTCGGTATCCGCCCGGTCGCGTGCCGGTTGCAGGTCCGCCTCCGGAACCTGGCGGGCCAGGGTGAACAGGGTGTCGAGCGGAATCTCATCGACGACAACGCCGGCAAGCGCATGGATCTGCCGGGGATCGCAGGCGCAGGTGTCGAACCCCTCGGGGGGCTCGCCGATGCGCCCGATCCGTCGCCCGGCGATGGCGTGACGGATGGCCACCGCCGCGCCGGTGGCCGTTCCGGTCCTCCGGCCGTCGCGCCGGCCGGCACGGCAGGTGCCGTCCAGCAATCCGGCCAGCTCGGGCTCCGGCATTTCTTCCGGAGTACCGAAGGCCCAGGCGAAGCCGGCGCCCCGGCGCGACAGGGCGTGGCTGGCAAGGTTCAGGCCGCAAAAGGCGTTCAGCCGCAGCCGGCCGCCAAGACGGGGCTCGGGGATGGCCCAGATCGACAGGTTCAGGCCGGTTTCCGCCGCTTCAACCGTCATCGCCGCGTCGGTGAAGGTGACCTGCAACACCAGCAGCCGCCCGACCCCGGCGTCGCAATGGGCCCGCAGCGCGCCGCGTGCCTGAGCGGCATCGAGAAGAAGCTCGCGCGGGCCGGTAAAGGCATGGCCGCTCCGCTCCAGCCGGGCAAGCATGGCGCCCAGCATCTCCTCGGCATAGGCGACATCGAAGGTCGGGCGGGCGAGCGGCAGGAGTCCAATCCGCATGGCGCCGCCTCAGATACCGCAATAACCGTGGCGGAAGCCGGCATCGGCGGGGCTGAACCGTGCGCCTGCCGGGCCGAAGACGGGATGGCGGCGCCAGTCCAGCGCCGCGCGTTCGGCAAGGGCCGCGATCTCGGCCAGATAGAGGCGCGACGCTCCGGCCAGTTCGGACTGTATCGTCGCCCAGTCGGGATAGTGGCGGAATGCGTCGAGCCAGATCGCGCGGCCGGCCAGAAAGCCCGAGGCGCCGGCGCGGAACGCATGTTCCAGAACCTTGCGGAACTCCGCCTTGCCCGCCCCGGCCGACAGCATCACCCACGGGCGCCCGGCCAGCCGGCCCATCTGGTCGAACAGCGCCTGCACGCCGGCCGAGCCGTCGGCGTTGGCCGCGTTCACCGGGCTTTCCAGCTTGAAGACATCGACGCCATAGGCGGGGCGGGCGAATTCCTCGATCGAGGCCAGCACGTGATCGGCCCGCTTGCCGGCCATCTCGACATATTCCCGGGTCCGGTTCCTGTCGGAGTCGAGCGGATAGACCAGCAGTTCGAGCAGGAACGGGATATCGAAGCGGGCGCAATCCTCCCCGACACGTTTGACGTAATCCTGCTGGGCGGTGCGGACCTCTGCCGAAGCGTCGGGCCGGTACCATGCCAGCACCTTGACCGCATCGCCGCCCATGCGCCTGATCTTCGCGACCGACCAGTCGTCGATGCTGGCCGAAAGCCGGCCCCCCGGCGTTTCGCGGAAAATCGAATCCTCGAGCGTCACGATCAGGCCCCTGGTCGGCGACAGCCGGTCGAGCGCATGGGGTATGGCGTAATGCGGATCGAGCAGCATCGCGGTGCTCTGTGCCTGCAGTTCGGCGACCAGCATTCCCTTGAACCGGGCAACCTCCTCCCATGGGGCCTCGGATACGCCGAGACAGCGGGCGATCGGGTCCTTGATCGGCGGGCGCTGGTCGACCGCGGTCATCTTGAAGATGCCGCTCTCGTCGGCCATCCGCCTGAGGCCCCAAAGCTTGCCGGGGGTCGGTTCCATGTCAGATCTCCTTCAGAAGGGCGTCGGTGGCCGCCCGGTCGGGACAGGCGGACGCGCCGCCGAAACCCGTGCATTTGAGCGCGGCGGCGGCATTGGCCCGGCGGATGGCGCGCCGCGTATCCGCGCCTTCGGCGAGGCAAAGCGCGAGGACCCCGTGCCAGACATCCCCCGCGCCGAGCGTATCGACGGCGTGTACCGGAAATGCCGGCACATGCCCGATCGTGCCGTCTTCGAGAAACCGGACACCGTTGGCGCCTTCGGTGACGGCCACCCAGCAGCCGAACTCCGCCGCCGCGCGCCTCAGCGCCGCTTCAGTGACGGTCCCGCCGGCGTAATCCTCCAGCCCCTGTGCTGAAAACGCGATATGGGTGGCACCCGCGAGTGCCGCCGGGTCAATGGGTGCTTCGGCGTCGATCACGCCCGGAATGCCCCGTGCGCGCGCCATGCCGAGTACCTTTTGCGCCAGTGCCGGCCAGCGGGTATCGGTCAGCACGGCCTGCGGCGCGCCGGGATCGTCGAACCAGTCGGGCCGCTCCGCCAGCCCCGCGCCGCGAAAGTTGACGATCTGCCGCTCGCCCGCGCTGTCGACCTGGACGCTGGAAAAGGACGACATTCCACCCGGGGATCTGTGCACCAGGCTCGTATCGATACCCGCCGCATCGAGCCGCTCGACGATCAGCGCACCGATGGCATCGCCGCCCAGCCGCGAGACCAGCCGCGCCCGCCCGCCCTGCCGGGCGATCGCCAGCGCGGCGTTCGCGCCGCATCCGCCCAGCACCACCGAAGCGTCCCGGGCGCGGTACTTGTCGGCCCGTGTCGGCAGGGTCTCGACCCGCATCACGAAATCGACCGTCGAGAGGCCGGCTACCAGGACCTCCGTCATCACCCCGTCTCCGCCCGCCGGCGCGCGGCGATTTGAAAAGCGGAAATTATATTATATGGAGGAAGTTGCGTATCGTCCGGCAGGCCGGGCCGGATAGCCCGCCCACGCATATCGCAGGCCGGCCGGCAGGATTCGCGCCTGAAAGCCATCACGGGATGTTCCCCATGCCCCGGACCGCGAAACTGACCAACGAGCCGCTCTACAAACGGGCCGAAACCCTCATCGTCGAGCGGCTGGTAAGCGGGTTCTGGCCCGCAGGCGCCCGGCTTCCCAACGAGTTCGATCTGGCCGGGGAACTGGGTGTGAGCCAGGGAACGGTCCGCAAGGCGCTGAGCGCACTGGAGCGGCGCGGGTTGCTCGAACGGACACCCGGGCGCGGCACCATTGTCGTCCAGACCACCGAGGAAGAGGCGCTTTACGCCTTTTTCCGCCTGCGCGATGCGCGGGGGCGGCTGGTGACGCCGGTGCCTTGCATCGAGATACTCGGCCAGGACCGGGCGGACGAGGCCGACATGCGCCATTTCGGCGCATCGGTCGGGAATGTCGCGACGATCAGCCGGGTGCGCGAGAATGCCGGGCGCCGCTTCGCCGCAGACTATTCGCGCCTGCCCGCGCCGCTGGTTCCCGGTCTCGAAGCGCAAGCGCCGCTGCCCAATTCGCTTTATCCGTTCCTGAGCCGCACCTATGGGCTGACCATCATGCGGGTCGACGAATCGGTAACCGCCACGCTTGCCGACGCGGCGCTGGCCGGTGTGCTGGACTGCGCGGCGGGCACGCCGCTGCTCGAGGTCAGCCGGCTCGCCTATGACCTTTCGGGGCGCTGCGTCGAACGGCGGCGCAGCCATTACCTGACCGAGTTCGTTTCCTATCAGGTGAAACTTGGCCGCCGGGGCGATTTCGCCGCCGGCGCGGATGGGAACTGAGCGGAACATCGTGATGCCGGCCTCCGGAGAGATATCCCGGCGGGTCAACCCGCCGGGATATCCGCCCTACTGGATTTCCGCCTCCAGATGTGCGTCGACCGATGCCTCGCAGGCCGCGATCGCGGCTTCGAAATCGCCGAGGAAGGTCTGATTTTCCTCTCCCTGCCCGGTGTACCAGCCCTTCATGCCGCTGGTCGCCTCGCGGAAGGCAGCCTTTTGCTCGTTACCGAGGGCATGAATCTCGCCGCCGGCCTTCTCGAACGCCTCGTAGGCCGCCACCGAATTGTATTTGGGATAGGCGCGCAGGTATTGCTCGAGAATGTCGAACCCCTCGACCACCACCTTGCGCAGGTCCTCGGGCATCGACATGAAGCGGTCGTTGTTCATGAACCACGTCCCGCCCATATAGGCGTGCCCGTCGAGCGTGATGTGCCTGAGATGCTCGTGGAAGTTCATCGTGACGATATCGGTGATGCCGTTCTTGGTGCCCTCGACGACGCCGGTGGCAAGCGAGGTATAGACCTCGGGCCAGGAAATGCCGGTGGGGGCGCCGCCAAGCTGGCGCACCAGTTCCTGCTGGATTTCCGCCGGGATCGTGCGCAGCTTCATGCCGCTGACGTCGCCGGGTGCCAGGATGGGCTTCCTGGTGGTGGCGAAATTGCGCCAGCCGCCCGAGTTCGAGATCACCATCAGGCGGATATTGCCGGTCTGGTCAAGCATGCCCTGACGCAGCTTCTTCATGAAGACCTCATCGTCGAACACGCATTCGGCAACCTCGTCGTCGCGCAGCATGTAGGGCAGATCGAGCCCGGCGAACGCCGGCCAGAGGTTTGCCGGCTCGCCGAAATTGGACTGGTAGATATCCACCAGCCCGGCCTGCATCCCCTCGAAGCACTCGCGCGCCGACGCGCAGAGCGTTCCGCTGGGGAATATCTCGACATCGACCTGCCCGCCGCTGTTGGCCCGCACATGCTGCTGGAACGCCTTGACCGCCTGATAGTTGTAATTGTCCGGTCCCGTCGCCAGCGGCACGACAAGCTTGTATTCCTGCGCGGCGGCGACCCCGCCGAGCATCATCGCGGCGGCGGCGCCCAGAAGCGCGGCTTTCACTGTTTCTCGTACCATGTCGGTCTCCCTGTTTTTCGTTTCCGGTGGCCGCCCCGGCGGCGGTCTGTCGTCGGCGGTCGCTATGGCGACGCCTGGAAGAGAGTCGCCCCGTTCTCCCACAGCCAAGGTAGACCCAGCGTGATCGGGGGCACCAGAGCAATCAGGAAGACGACGGCGATCTCGGCGAGAAGAAACGGTGTGATCGCGCGGACGATCTCGCCGAACCGGACCCGGGCGATGCTGACGGCGACGAACAGCACCAGCCCCATCGGCGGTGTCGCAAGGCCCACGGTGACGTTCACGCACATCAGCACGGCAAAATGCACCGGATCGACGCCATAGGAGATGGCGGCGGGCTGCAGGATCGGCCCGAGGATGAGGATCGCCGGCCCCGCATCGAGCACCATGCCGACGATGAAGAGAAAGATGCAGATGAGGATCAGGAAGATCTGGCGATTCTCGGTGATGCCCAGCAGCAATTCGGTCAGCATCTCGGGCATGCGGGTGATCGCCACCACCTGGCTGAAGCCCGAGGAGACACCGACCAGCAGCAGCACGATGCCCGATTGCACCGCCGAACGCTGAAGGATGCGCCAGAACTCGGCCACGCCGAAACCGTCCTCGTCCAGCCAGCCGAGACGGCGCCCGGCGACGACGCAGATGTTGAGCAGAAGCGCATAGCTCACCGCGACCGCCGCAGCCTCGGTCGGGGTGAAATAACCCGACAGGATACCGCCCAGCAGGATCACCGGCGTCAGCAACGGGAAAAACGCCCTGCCTCCCGCCTGCCCGCGTGCCCGCCACGACATGCGCGCGTTGGCGACGGGAAAGTCGTATTTCTTTGCCATGACCGCGGCGACCGTCATCAGCGAGGCGGCGATCAGCAGGCCGGGCACGATGCCGCCGAGGAACATCTTCGCCACATCGACGTTCATCACGAAGGCATAGAGCACCATCAGCCCCGATGGCGGAATGATCGGCCCGATGACCGAACTGGCCGCCGTCACGGCGGCGGCGAAGCGCCGGGTATAGCCGTTCTGCTCCATCGCCGGGATCAGCATCGAGCCGAGCGCCGAGGTATCGGCGACCGCCGAGCCCGAAAGACCGGCGAAAAGCACGCTGGCGGCGATGTTCACATGCGCCAGCCCGCCACGGATATGGCCCAGCATGGCGCGCGAGAAATCGACCAGCGCGCGGGTGACGCTGCCGGTGTTCATGATTTCGCCGGCAAGGATGAAGAACGGCACCGCCATGATCGGGAATGACGAGATCCCCGAATAGATGCGGTTGACCTGCATCGCCAGAAAGGCGGTGCGGTCGAGCTGCCAGAGCTGGAACGCCCCCGCCCCCAGCATGGCGAAGAATACCGGCACGCCGAGCAGCAGCAGGATGAGAAACCCCCAGACGATGCCCATCACCTTGAGGGTGGAAAAGAGCCCGCTCATCCCCTGCCCCCGCCGCTTCCGCCGCCGCGCGGATCGTCGTCGTCGAATTCGGGCAGCACGATGCCTTCGGCCCCGCCGTGCCCCTCGGGCTCGGTTTCGGCGCTGACCGAACGGTCCAGGCCGCTCGTCAGGGTCCAGACGGCGCGCAGGATATGCTCGATCGAGACCGCGAACAGCCCGGCAAACCCCAGCGGCAGGACCATGTAGACGCTGTAGTTGCGCACGGTGAGGGCCTGCGCGGCCTCAACGCCGACGACCGGGCCCATGATGTCGCGCAAGAGCGTGGTCAGCGCCGGCAGCAGGCTGGTGCCCCTGAGGAAGAAATGCCAGCTGTAGTATATGGCACCCGCCAGCAGGATGGCCTCGAAAGCGTGGATGGCCAGATCGAGCAGCCGCTGCGCCCGCGTGCCGAGCCTGTCGTGGAAGACGTCGATACGGGTGAAGGAATGCTGCCGGTAGGCCCAGGGGCCGACGAGGAACGACAGCCAGACCATCGATGCAAGCGAAAGCTCCTCGGTCCAGCCGACGGGCGCGCGCATTTCGCGGCTGATCACCTGCAACATCACCGCCGCCGTCATCACGGCCATCAGGCAGGCCGCGATCATGACGCCAAGCCGCGTGAAAACCGCGTTGAACGCCGCGAGGCCCCTGACGACATGCGGCAAAACCTACCCTCCCCCGACGGCCTCCCGCCATGTCAGCCCCTGCGCCTGACCGGTGGGAAACACCCGTGCACTTTCTGTCTCGCGGAACAAGACATACTCGCTTTCGCGCGGGTAGGCCATGTGCGGCGCGATGGTGGCGAAATCGCCCGGCGCATTGGCGTGAATGGCAAACCATGTCAGGCCGCTGCCGCTGTCGGACAGAAGGTCGCGGAAGAACGCGCCGGCATTCGCCCCCTCGGGGGTGAAGCCGATGCGGAAACGGTCGAAGACAGGCAGGCTGCGCCGTTCCGCCTCGGCGATCAGTTCGCACAGATACCCGGTGTCGGGCGCGCCGAGCCGAACGATGTCGAACAGCCCGGACATGTCGCGGATCAGCGGAATGCCGATGCCGTAGCGGTGGCCGATGTCGAAGAACGTCTCGGCAAAGGCGGGCAGGAACGCAGTCCCCATATGAGCGTCGAGATGGGTCGGGCGGATGCCGTCGGCCAGGGCACGCTCGATCTGGGCGCAGATCTCGTCGTGCACGGCGGCGGGATCGGCCCGGGCGGCGACAGCCTCGGGGCGGTGGTGAAAGAACCCTTCGTCATCTACCAGTCCCGGCACGGGGCCGATGAGGGGGCGCCAGCGATACTGCGGCCACTCCGCCGTCA
>NZ_JBKEAE010000204.1:0-46548 GCF_047971885.1 Tropicimonas sp.
CGGCCTGCGCGGCGAGGTGGACAACCCCGAAAGCCTGCGCCGCCGCTTCGCCTTCGATCTCTATTACATCGAGAACTGGTCGCTCTGGCTCGACCTGCTCATCCTGCTCAGAACCCCGCTCTGCCTGCTCGATACACGACGGGCCTATTGACTGCCGGCGCCCGACCGGCACCCGTTCACCTCAGCTTCCGGCAGCGAAATCGCCCAGCCAGGCATAGCTCCCCTCGGTCTCGGGGGTAATGTGCCTGACGTGATTCAGAAAAAGCCCGGCGTTGCGCCGCAGTTCGGTATCGACCCCGCCGACTGCCCGCGTGCCGGCGGCCGCGCCCAGAAGCTCCACGGTCGCGCTGTCCGGAACAAAGACCGCGGCGCGCGCAAGGATGCTCTGGTAATAGGCGCGGCTTTGGTCCAGCCGCCGCAGGATGGTCGCCCGGGATGCCTCGATCGCGGCGAAATCCTCTCGCGATTGCGCCAGAACCGGCATTGCTGCCGGATTGTCCGCGACAATCGCCTCGACCTCCGAAAGTGCCTCCCGGGCGATTACCATTGCCCGCTCGACGCTGCGCAACGCAACAATATCGGTACGTATCCGCTGCGCCGTCGCCGCGCCGAGGATCATCGCGGTTCTGGTAGCGTCGGCATAGAGCGTATCGATACTCGCAATCTCTCCGGGCGGCAATTCCGCCCCGTAACGGCTCAGAGCGGCGGTAAGCACGGCGTGATCGGGCAACTCACCGGGCATTTCATCGGGTACCACGCCGCGCGACAGCAAGCCCAGCATCGTCAATGCCGCTGCCACGCCATCGCGATCGGCCGACGCCAGCAGCACCTCGCCCGCGGTGGAATCCGGTGTCGATCCGGCCGCCAGTCGCCCGATGCGCTCCCGCGCGATGCCGGCAAAAACCCCGTCGGGGAAATCCCGCAGATAGGTTTCGAAATCGGCCGAACGCGCGCTTTCGGCAATCTGCCGCCAGCGGCGCACCTCTTCTTCCACCGCATCCCGCGGAGAGTCGGCCGGCGGATCGGCCGACAGGACGAATTCCCCCAGCAGAGCCTCTTCCACCCACGGCACCTGCAAGCCGGCGGTTTCCAGAACGACTTTCTGCCGCACGCGCCCGAACATGAGGCGCACGTCCAGTCCCGGCGTATCGATATTGTCGAGCAGCGCCCGGGTGAAAACGCTGTTCTCGCCCGCCCCGTCCAGCGCGACATTTCCGGGATCGGTCGCATAGGCGATCAGCAACCCTGCCCCGCCGCGCGCACGCACCAGCCCGGGCGCCGCAGCGCCGCTTTCGGCAAACGGCGTATTCCGGCAGGCGTCGATAACGATGACCGACGCCTCCGCCCCTGCCCGTTCAAGCGCCTGACGCACCTCGGTCATCGTCAGCGCCCGCTCCAGCGACGGGCCGGCGCCTTTCGCATCGAAATCGACGCCAAGGAAGAAATTGTCGCCCGACATCTGCACCCCGTGTCCGGCGTAGAAGAACAGGGCAATCCCGGCCCCCCGCGACCGGGCGGCGAATCCGTTCAATGCCGTCCGCATCTCGCTCAGGCTGCCGTCGAGCGTTTCGCTCACCTCGAAACCCTCTGCCCGCAGCGCCGCACCCAGTGCCCGCGCATCGTTACGCGGATTTTTCAGGCGAAGCTCGGGCTGCCGGTACGCCGAGTTGCCGATCAGCAGCGCAACCCGTCCCTCGGCATGCGCAATGGAAGGGAGCAGCAGGAAACAGAACACAAGGATATTCAGCCAGGGCATCAAATTCCTCTTAACGGACCCTGCCGCCCTCCGGGGCGCGACAGGCGCTGGACTGATCAGGGCCGTATGATCGCCATGCTACCCCGCGCGACCGGCCGATTGCAATTGACCCTAGGTCATTTCGACGCCATCCTGACAATCGGACGGACCGTCAGCCAATCGCCGATCCTGCCGGAATTGCTTGTTAATGCTGGGATGAAGGATGGAACCATGATTATCCGCCGCACTCGCCGGGCGCTCTCGATCGTATGTCTTTCCGCCGCGCTTGCCGCGTGCTCCACATCGGGCGGCCAGGTCACCCGCGCGAACTCCGGCGATGCCGAAAAGGACCTGCGCCGCATGTCGGCTGCCTTGCAGCGAACGGTGATCGAAGGCGCGCTGGCCGGCGCCGTCGTCGGGCCGGGCTTTTACTATCGTCGTACGGTCCGGCCCGCCAATGTCGCCGCCGCCGCCGCAACCGGTGCCACGCTCGGCGCGGCGGCCGGCTATTATGTCGGATGGGTGCAGCAGGAATACGCCACCGAGGAGGATCGTCTCGAACGCCTGAAGACCGATCTCGACAGGAACTCGGCCGAAATTCAGGGAACGATCAACGTGATGCGCGAGGTTCTGGCGCAACAGGATCGGGAACTCGCGGCGATCCGTGCCAGGGCCGCTTCCGGCGCGGCGGATTCGGGGGCCGTCGCCGCCGAGGTGGCCGAGGCGCAGGCAAATCTGGGCGAAATGCAAAAGGCGATCGACGGGGCCAGTCGGCGTCAGGAGGAGTTCGGCGCCGCGCGCGGGCTGGTGCCTGCCGGCGGCGGCTCGGCTATCGACCCCGAACTCAGGCAGCTTTCGAACCAGATCGCCGCGATGCGGTCCATCGCCACGGATCTGGCGGAGAACCTGTGATGCGCCCGTCCGGCGCGGTATCGCTGTTGGTCGCTGCCCTGTTCGGCGGCTGCGTCGACAGTTCCGACCCGGCGGCCGGGGGCTTTTATAACGGTATAGCCGGCATCGCGGGGGGCGGTTACGAGCGGCGCGAAGCCGAACGCGAAAGCGCCGTGGCCGAGGCGCAGGCGCGCAACCAGGCGCTGAGCGCCGAACAGCGCGCGCTGGCTGCACGAATCTCGGCAACGCAGGGCGAAGTCGCCCAGGCACGATTCACCCTGCTGCGGCAACGGGATTCGGCCCCCAATCTGGATGCGCGCACCAGGGCCCGGGTCAATGCGGTGCTGGCGGCAGAACCGCGCGGCGGAACCGACGCGGCGCGTCTGGCCGATTTGCAACGCATCCTGCGCGAGACCCGCGCGCTTTCCGCCGATCTCGCGCAACTGGCATCATGAGACGCCAGTTGCGGCAACTCAGGCTGGCGTCGCGCCGATCAGCCCATCTGATAGCCGGGGGTCGAAGCGGATATTTCTTCCTCCTCGGCACTCATCGTCGGCGGAAAGACCTCGAATAGCGGGGTCGAAAGATAGCGTTCGCCGGTGTCGGGCAGCATGGCGAGGATCACCGTGCCGGGTTCGGCCGCCCTGGCCTGCGCCAGCGCGGCAGCAAAGGTGGCCCCGGCGGAAATGCCGGTCAGGATCCCCTCCTTTGCCGCCAGTTCACGCGCCCAGATCATCCCGTCGGTTCCGGAAACGTCGACAAGCGCGTCATAATATCCGCCGTCTATCGCTTCCTGAAGCACCAGCGGAATGAAGTTCGGCGTCCAGCCCTGGATCGGATGCGGCACGAACGCCGGATGGCCGGTGGCCGGGCCGCCGTCGGCGGCGCGATCCTGCGGCACGCCCGAGGCGACAAGCGCGGCATTCGCCGGCTCGCAAAGCACGATCTTCAGATCGGGCCGCTCCTTGCGCAGCACCCTGCCCAGCCCCGATGCCGTTCCGCCGGTGCCGTACCCGGTAACGATCATGTCGAGCCGCCGCCCGTCGAAATCGGCAAGGATCTCGCGCGCCGTGGTGTTCGCGTGAATCCGCGCGTTCGCCTCGGTCTCGAACTGCCCTGCCCAGAACCAGCCATGGGTATCGGCCAGTTCGCGCGCCTTCATGTACATGCCGTGCCCGCCCTGCGCCTTTGGCGTCAGGACAACCCTGGCCCCCAGCATCCGCATGAGCTGCCGCCGCTCGACCGAAAAGGTCTCGGCCATGGTGACGACCAGCGGATAACCCTTGGCGGCGCAAACCATGGCCAGGCCGATGCCGGTGTTGCCCGAGGTCGCCTCGATCACTGTCTGACCCGGTTTCAGCGCGCCGCTGCGTTCGGCTTCCTCGACGATCGAGATCGCCAGCCTGTCCTTGACCGACCCGCCCGGGTTCATCGCCTCGAATTTGACGTAGATCTCGACCCCGTCGGGGGCGAGCCGATTGATACGGATAACCGGCGTGTTGCCGATCGTGTCGACGACGCTGTCGTAGGTACGGCCGCGACCGCTGGTCGTGCGGCTGGGGCTGTCGGGCGTGTTCATGGATATCCTCTCCGTTCCATTCCCAAAAGGTTGCGCAGGGCGGCAAACTGTACCGGCGCTCGCAGAGCATGCCACGACGACGATAGCAGCAGAAACCCCGGCGGTGAACATTCATGCAACGAAACCGCAGCCCTGCACCGGGCGAAAGGCGGGATTGCGTCAGCATATCTGTCCTTTCTGCACAGCAGAACCTAGCCTGTACGCATGGGAGGAACCGACTCGCCAGCGAACGAGGTTCCTTATGGCAACGCAGACAACCCAATTCGAACCGCCCTCGGGGGCGATTCAGCCGTGGTCCGGCCACATCTTCAGCATCCTTGGCAAGGCTCTCATCGAGGCCATCGAACGCCTGTCGCGCGCCGATCAGGTCAGACGGCTCGACGCCAAATCGGATGACGAGTTAGCCGAAATGGGGATCTCCCGCGACAAGATCGTTCAACACGTCTTCCGCGACCGCCTGTACCTCTGACCCTCCGGCACGATACCTGCCGCCCGCTGCGCATGTGCGGCGGGCGGTCAGGGTGCGTACCGCAGGTTATTTCCCGCCAATATAAGCGGCAAAAGCTTCGGCATGATCGGGATGCCAGCGCGACAGGGCGGGCCGGTTCTCGATGATATCGCCGATGGCCCATACCATGCGCTTTTCATCCAGTTCGCGCGGCACATCGTTGTCGGGACAAAGAATGTAGAAATCGCCGGCGGCGAGCCGTTCCATCATGAAATCCGCCGTCTGCGCCGGCGTCCAGGCGCCCGCCGGCTTTTCCTTCCGGTCCCCGGCCGTAAGGCCGGTGAAGACAAACCCCGGTATCAGCAGATGGGCCGAGATCCGACACCCTTCGATATTGCGCAACTCGTGCGCAAGCGCCTCGGTATAGGCCTTGAGACCCGCCTTGGACACGTTATAGGCCGGATCGCCGGGAGGCGTGGTGATCCCCTGTTTGGAGCCGGTGTTGATGACCATGCCCGGCCGTTCGCGTGCGATCATGTCCGGTACGAAGGCCCGGACACCGTTGATCGGACCCCAGAGGTTCACCGCAAGGATATCCTGCCAGTTCTTCACCGGTCCGAATATCGAACTGCCCGGCTGGATGCCGGCGTTGTTGACCAGAACGTCCACGCCGCCGAAACGCCGGCGAACCTCGGCCCCGAGCCGCGCCAGCGCCTCGAAATCGGCGACATCGGCGTTGCTGGTCAGCACCTTCGCCGCACCGTCGGCGCGCGCCGCCGACGCCGCATCGGCCAGCCTGTCACCCTCGCGGTCGACGATGACCACGGCCATCCCGCGCGCGGCAAAGGCGCGGACGATCGCCAGCCCGATCCCCGAGGCGCCGCCGGTAACCACGCCGACGGCGCCCGGTCTGAAAATCGCATCTGTCACGAGAGCCTCCTGTGTTTTCATACGGCAGCGGATTGTAACGGCGCCGCCCCATCCTGACGAGTGCCCGCCGTCAGGCGCCCAGCAGCGAGGCGACCGCGCGGGCGATCACCCGCTCCTCGTCAGTCCGGACCACCAGCACCTGAACCGGCCCGGTTCCGATGATCTCGGCATTGCTGCGGTTCGCATCCTCGTCGATGGAAATGCCGAGGAAACCCATGTCGCGGCACACCTGCCGGCGGATCTGCCACGCGTTCTCGCCAATCCCGCCGGTAAAGACCAGCGCGTCGATCCCGCCGTTTGCAACGGCAAGCGACCCGATCTCGGCTTTCACACGGGCGATGAAATACTCCACCGCCTCGGCCGCCTCGGCCGTTTGCGCCGCGTCGGTTTCGAGCAGCGTACGCATGTCGTTGCTGATCCCCGACATGCCCAGCAGCCCCGATTTCCTGAACAGCATGTCCGAGATTTCCTGCCGCGACAGCCCCTGCTCCATCAGGTAAAGCACCACCCCCGGATCAAGCTGGCCGCAGCGGGTGCCCATGGGCAGCCCGTCCACCGCCGAAAACCCCAGAGTGCAGGCAATCGACTGCCGCCCCCTGACCGCGCACATCGAGGCACCGTTGCCCAGATGCGCAATCACCAGCCGCGCGCCCTTCAGGTCCGGAAAGGCCTGTTCGACATGGCCGCTGACGTAATCATAGGACAGGCCGTGAAATCCGTAGCGGCGCACCCCTTGCAGATAATATTCGCGCGGCAGGCCATAGGTGTCGTGCACGAAGGGATGGCCGCGATGAAAGCCGGTGTCGAAGCACCCGACCTGAATGGCCAGCGGAAAGGCCTCCATCGCGGCGCGGATCGCGGCGATGTTGTGCGGCTGGTGCAGCGGCGCCAGCGGGCTGAGTTTCTCGAGGTTCCGAAGGATGCCATCGTCGAGCAGGATCGGCGCGGCATATTGCGTTCCGCCGTGCACGACGCGGTGGCCGACACCCGCCACCTTGCGATCGCCAAGAACCGGCTTCAGCGCGCCGAGCACCGCCCGAAGCCCGGCCCTGTGATCGGCCTCGCCCAGCGGTGTCACCGTCCTTTTTCCGTCGTGTCGGAGAATCAGAACCGCCTCGGGGCCGATACCGTCGATCTGGCCGACGGCGATCTCGCGCGGCTCACCCTCGCCTGTCAGATAGACGGAATACTTGATCGAGCTTGACCCGGCATTCAGGGTCAGGATGGCGGACATCGGGCCACTCCTTTGTGCAGATACAACAGCTTCGGCGCCGCGGCAGCCTAGCCGCAGTGCAGCATTGCCAACGGCTTATCGCGCCGGGCTGCCGGCCACAACGCCAGGCGCCGCATATTGCTGCGCTTGTTGGTCGCGCATCGGGCTGCGGGCGGCGCGAATTCGGGCGATTGCGGATTTGTGCACCGGATCGACAGATACTGTGCATCGCCACCCCTTTTGGGCCGGCCGATCTGCCGCTAGAAAGAAACCGGGCGAACAAGAGAGGCACCATGGCGCGACCCGTCGTCGGCATCATCGGCAACCACCACCTGATAAACGACAGCTACCCTTCGCATGCCGGCGGCACGATGAATTCCGAGGCGGTCGCCGAAGTATCCGGCGCACTGCCCCTGCTGATCCCCGCCGATCCGCGGCTTGTCTCGCTGGGCGATCTGCTCGATGTCTGCGACGGCTTCCTGCTGACCGGCGGCCAGCCGAACGTGCACCCCGAGGAATACGGCGAACCCGAGACCGAGGCGCACGGCGCCTTCGACCGCGCGCGCGACGCCATCACCCTGCCGCTGGTGCGGGCGCTGGTCGAGCGCGGCCAGCCGTTTCTTGGCATTTGCCGTGGCTTTCAGGAGGTCAACGTCGCCATGGGCGGCACGCTTTACCCCGAAATCCGCGACCTGCCGGGGAGGATGAACCACCGCATGCCGCCCGAAGGCACGCTTGACGAGAAATTCGCCCTGCGCCATGCAGTCAGCTTTGCCGAGAACGGCCCCTTCCATCGGCTGTTCGGCGCGCAACAGGTGATGACCAACACCCTGCACGGCCAGGGCATCAAGAAACCCGGCCGCCGCATCGTGATCGACGGCACGGCCGGCGACGGCACGCCCGAGGCGATATTCGTCGACGGGGCGCCCGGTTTTACCCTGTCGGTGCAATGGCACCCCGAATACCGCGCCGCGCGCGATCCGGTCTCGCGCCCGCTGTTCGAGGCTTTCGGCAAAGCGGTCGCCGCCTGGGCATCGGGCCGCCGGGCACCATCGCTGCGAACCGCCTGAGCGCGCGGGCCGCCTCAGAGCGACCAGATCAGCGGGATCAGCGCCGAGGCCAGAATGCCGATGGACAGGTTCAGCGGGATGCCGACCTTGAGAAAATCCGAAAAGCGATATCCGCCCGGACCGTAAACCATCATGTTGGTCTGATAGCCGATGGGGGTGGCGAAGCTGGCCGAAGCCGCGATCATGACCGCAATCGCGAATGGCCGGGGATCGTAGCCGAGCGCATGGGCCACTCCGATCGCGATCGGCGTCACCACTACCGCAACCGCGTTGTTCGATACCAGTTCGGTCAGCACCGAGGTCAGCAGATAGATCGCCCAGATGGCAAGGAACGGCGGCAGCGCCGTCAGGACCGGCGTCACCGCGTTGACGATAAGCTGCACCGCCCCCGAGGCATCGAGCGCCGCCCCCACCGCCAGCATCGAGAAGATCAGCGCCAGAAGCCGCCCCTCGACAAACGAAAACGCCTCGTCCGCGTCGATGCAGCGGGTTACCAGCACCAGCGCCACCGACAGAAAGGAGAGCAGCAGGATCGGCGCAACCCCGAAGGCGGCAAGCACCACGATGCCGATCAGCGCCGCAATGGCGATCGGTGCCTTTTCGCGCCGGAAGGCGCGGGCCGACGGGCGCGAGATATCGACCAGCCCCATATCGGCCGCCAGCCGCTGGATGTCTTCGGGCGCCCCTTCCAGCAGCAGCGTGTCGCCGACCCGGACCACCAGATCGTCGAGTTGCCGGCCGATGTTCTGGTTGCGGCGATGCACGGCCAGCGGATAGACACCGTAGCGCCGCCGCAGGCGCAGCGCGCCCAGCGTCTGCCCGACCATCCGCGCCCCGGGCGAGATCAGCACCTCGACCGTTTCGGTCCGCACCGAACTCAGCTTGTCGACCGAGCGCAGGTTCCGGTTCTCCTGAAGGCTCAGAAGCTCGGCCATCCGTGTACGCAGAACCACCCTGTCGCCGGCTTCGAGCACCACCCCCGAAAGATCGCGCCGCAGCGAGGCGTCGCCGCGCAGCACGTCTATCAGCCGAACGCCGTCGCGCCGGAACTGGTCGACCTCAAGCACCGGCTGGCCGATCAGGTTCGATTCCTCGGGGATGGCGAGCTCGGTGAAAAACTTCATTCCGGCCCGGTTCTGCAACAGGTCGGTCATCGAATCGCGCTCGGGCAGCAGGCGGGGGGCGACAAAGCGCAGATAGAGCATGCCCCAGGCGACGACAAAGATCGCCAGCGGCGTGACCTCGAAAATACTGAACGGCGCCAGCCCGTTGGCCCGCGCCACACCATCGACCAGCAGGTTGGTCGAGGTGCCGATCAGGGTCAGCGTGCCGCCGAGGATCGCCGCATAGCTGAGCGGGATCAGCATTTTCGAGGCAGGCTGCCCGATTGTCCGCGCGATCTGCACCACCACCGGGATCATCACCACCACAACCGGCGTGTTCGACACCACCGCCGAGGCCAGCACGACAAAGCCCATCATGGTGCCGATGGCGAGCCTGGGGTTGTGCTCGGCCTGCCGCTGCGCGACCGCGGTAAAGGAATCGAGCGCACCGGTGCGCACCAGCGCCCCCATGACGATGAACATCATCGCAATGGTCCACGGCGCCGGATTGGAAAGAACCCCCAGCGCCGTCTGGTAGGGCAGGATGCCGAGGATCAGCATGACGGCGGTGCCGAGGATGGCCACGACCTCGGCCGGAAAGGTCTCGCGCGCAAAAAGCGCGAACATCGCGCCGACGACGCCAAGCGCCAGAAACGCCTCCCCGGTCGGGCCGAGGTTCAGAAACTCCATCGAATGTCCTGCGTCTGTTGCGGTTCTTCAGAGTAGCGCCTGACGAAAACGGCGCAAGCCTTCGTTCGCGGCGTCACGGGGCCGAAAACTCCAGCCGCCCGCCCTGCCGTATCATCCGCACCCGCGTCGCCGCGCCGGTGCGGTCGTCGGTTTCGACGAACAGTCCCGAAACCGTCGCCTCGCCTGCGGCGGGGGTGAACCGCTCCTTCGGCATGCCGGTGACGAAGCGGCGCATGGGTTCGGTCTTTTCCATCCCGATCACGCTGTTGTAATCGCCGCACATGCCGGCATCGGTCTGATAGGCCGTACCCTTCGGCAATATCTGCGCGTCGGCGGTGGGAATGTGGGTATGGGTGCCGACCACGACGCTGGCGCGGCCGTCGCAGTAATGGCCCATGCCCATCTTCTCGCTCGTCGCCTCGCAATGCATGTCGATCAGGCTGGCCGCAACCATGCCGCCGCGCGGGTGGGCGCGCAGCACGGAATCGACGGCCGAAAACGGATCGGCGAAGGGGCGTTTCATGAAGACCTGCCCCAGCACCTGCGCCACCAGCACCTTGCGCCCGCCGGTCACGGTAAACACCGCCGCGCCCCGGCCCGGCGCCTCGCTGGCATAGTTGAGCGGGCGCAGGATGCGCGGCTCCTGTTCGATGAACTGCAGCATATCGCGCTGATCGAAGGCATGATCGCCCAGGGTCACGCAATCGGCGCCGGCCTCGAGCAGTGCCCTGGCATGCGCCGCCGAAAGACCCATGCCGTTCGAGGCGTTCTCTCCGTTGACCACGATGAAATCGAGCGCCCAGTCGCGGCGCATCTCGGGCAGGCGCGCCGTAACCGCCGCGCGGCCGGCCCGCCCCATCACATCCCCCAGGAACAGAAGCTTCATGCGATTGCCCTAGTCTCCCCGCGTCCGCTCGGCAAGCCCGCATCGCGCCGGGCGGAGCGGCCCGCGCTCCGTCACGATCTCGTCGAGCGGCTGGTCGGTGGGCTCGCGCGGCAGCTCGCCCGCCCGCTGTGCCGCATAGGCGAACCCCACCGCCCGCACAGGCCCCGCCGCACGCAGGCGTTCGAGTGTCCGGTCATAGAACCCGCCGCCATAGCCCAGCCGGCCGAGGGTGTCGTCGAATGCCACCATCGGGACGATCAGCACCTCGGGCCGAAGCTCCGCCCCGTCCTCCGGCACCATCACGCCAAAGGCCCCCGCGACCAGCGCACAGCCGGGGTGCCATTCGCGAAAGGCCAGCGGCAGGCCGGAACCGGCGATCACCGGAACACAGACCCGGTTGTGCCGCCGGAGCGCGCGCATCGCCGGCACCGGGTCGGCCTCGCTGCGGATGGGCAGGTAGCCCGCCACCACCTTGCCGCGCAGATCGGCAAGGTGCGCCGCCAGCGCAGCCGCAGCCTCAGCCCGGGTCCCGAGTTCCGCATTTGCCGCATCCCGCAGCGCCAGCATCCGTTTGCGGGTTGCCGCCTTTTGTTGCGCGACGCTCAAATCAGCACCACCGAAGCCAGCCCGAGAAAGGCGAAGAACCCGACGACATCGGTCACGGTGGTCACGAACGTTCCCGAGGCAAGCGCGGGATCGACACCCATCCTTTCCAGCGTGACCGGCACCAATATGCCCGCAAGCGCGGCCACGGCGAGGTTCACGATCATTGCCAGCGCGATGACAACCCCGATCATAGACGAGCCAAACCAGACCAGCGCGACCAGCCCCATGACCACGGCAAAGACCAGCCCGTTCAGAATGCCCACCACCAGTTCGCGCCCGACGACCCGCCAGACGTTGGACCCCGTCAGGTCCTTGGTGGCGATTGCCCGGACGGCGACGGTCAGCGACTGGGTGCCGGCATTGCCCCCCATCGAGGCGACGATCGGCATCAGGACGGCGAGCGCCACCACCTTTTCGATCACGCCCTCGAACTGCGCGATCACCAGCGATGCCAGAATGGCGGTGGCAAGGTTGACGGCCAGCCACGGCAGGCGGAGCTTGGCGGTCTCGGTCGCCGAGTCGCTCAGGCTCGATTCCTCGGCCACACCGGCCAGCAGCAGGATATCCTCCTCGTGCTCGTCATCCAGAACCGCCATCGCATCGTCGATGGTGATGACACCGACCAGCCGGTCGTCGGCGTCGACCACGGGCACCGAGATCAGGTGGTACTGGTTGAAAAGATAGGCGACCTCGGATTCCTCCAGATCGACCCGCACGGTGCGAAAGGAATGTTCGGTAATATCGCGTAACGGTGTCGACCGGCGCGACGCAAGCAGCTTGCCCAGCGTCACATAGCCGACCGGCGTCATCGTCGGATCGACCAGAATGATGTGATAGAACTGGTCGGGCAGTTCCTTGTCCTCGACACGCAGGAAATCGATCGCCTGCCCCACCGTCCAGTGTTCGGGGGCGGTGACCACCTCGCGCTGCATCAGCCGGCCGGCGGAATACTCCGGATAGCTCAGCGCCCGTTCGACGGCGAGCCGCTCGGCCGCCGGCAGCGCATCGAGCACCGCCTCCTTGCGGTCTTCCTCCAGATCCTCGACCAGATCGACGATATCGTCCGATTCGAGGTCGAGCACCGCCTCGCTCAGCACCGAATCGGGCAATGCGTCGATCACCTCGGCGCGGATCCCCTCGTCGAGTTCAGAAAGAACCTCGCCGTCGATGTCGCGGCCCCAGAAACGGAGCAGCTGCTGGCGTGTCCGGTCGCCTACCTGTTCCAGAACGTCGGCGATATCGGCCGGGTGCAACTGATCGAACAGATGGCCAAGCCGCGCCCCGTCGCCGGCATCGAGCGCCAGCAGGATCTCCTGCATACGCTCGCGCCGCAGGGCATCGCTGTCGTCTTCGCGACTTGCGGCTTCCGGCGTCTCGTCAGCCATTCGATGCCCTCCGGTCTGGTTCGGCGGCAGAATAGGCAACCGGCCGCCCGGCGCAACCGCCGATGGCTGTTGCCGCGAATCTTGCCGCCTCCTAGGCTGGCGGCATGACCGATACAGCGACGCTCATTCTGGGCCAGACCCTCGACATTCACACCAACCCCTTCGAGGTCGCCCCCGAAGACGCAACCGTCTTCCGCCGGCAAGGCGCTATTCTGGTCCGCGACGGCCGGATATCCGGGCACGGCGATGCCGAGACGCTGCGCAACGCCCATCCCGAAGCCCGCATCCAGGATCACGGCAAGTGTCTCATCCTGCCCGGCTTTGTCGATGCCCACGCGCATTACGCCCAGACGGCGATCATCGCCTCATGGGGCAAGCGGCTGATCGACTGGCTGAACGACTACACCTTTCCCGAAGAGATGCGCTTTGGCGATCCCGATTACGCAACGGCGATGGCCGGGCGCTATCTCGACCTGCTGATCGCCCATGGCACGACCTCGGTGGCGAGTTTCTGCACCATCCATCCGGTATCGGTCGACGCGATCTTTGCCGCCGCCGAAACGCGGGGCATGGCCATCGCTGCCGGCAAGACCTGCATGGACCGCAACGCGCCCGACGGTCTGCGCGACGATGCCCGCTCGGCCTATGACCAGAGCAAGGCATTGCTGGCGCACTGGCACGGGCGCCGCCGCGCCACCTATGCGATCACACCGCGGTTTTCGCCCACTTCCTCACCCGAACAACTCGAAGCGCTGGGGGCGCTGTGGGCGGAACATCCCGACTGTCTGATGCAGACCCATCTGAGCGAGCAGACCGAAGAGATTGCCTGGGTTCGCGAGCTTTTCCCCGGCGCGCACGACTATCTGGACACCTACGAGGCGCACGGCCTGCTGCAACCCGGCGCGTTGTTCGGCCATGCGATCTGGCTGACCGACAACGAACGCGCCCGCATTCGCGATCGCGGCGCGGCGCTGATTCACTGTCCGACATCGAACACCTTCATCGGCTCGGGGCTGTTCGATACCGCGCGCGCCATGGGCGAAGGTCAGATCGTCGGGCTGGCCACCGATACCGGGGGCGGATCGTCGTTCTCGATGCTGCGCACCATGGCCACCGCCTATGAGGTCGGGCAGTTGACCGGGCACGCGCTGCACCCGGCACAACTGCTGTGGCTGGCGACTGCCGGCTCGGCCCGCGCCATGCGCATGGAAGACAGGATCGGCGGCCTCGCGCCGGGTTCGGACGCCGATCTCGTGGTGCTCGATCTCGCATCGACACCGGCGATCGCGCAAAGGTACGCGCGCGCGGAGAGCATCTGGGAGAGCGTTTTCCCAACGATCATGATGGGGGATGACCGCGCCATCCGGTCGGTCTATATCGCCGGCCGCCGCTTCGATCCGCGCTGCGGCGAAGACGAACCCGGCCACAGCCGGCCGCTCAACCCGCTGATTGCGGAATCGCTGGGGCTGTGATGCGGATCGCCGCACAGGATGCGCACCCGGGCGCGGAACGGCCGAAGGCCGCCGCGCCAGCGCATGGCCATTCCCGCGGCCAGGCGCCGACGGGGTTCGTACTTCATCGAGACGGCAGTTTCGTTCGCAAAGCCGCCACCCATGGGTGGCAAGCGCATCGAAGGCGTATCCAGTGGAATGTGCCCGATATGCGCCCGGTTCAGGCGCTGTAAAGCAGGGCCAGTGCCTCGTCATGGATCGAGCGGTTTGCCGCCGCGATCACCCGGCCTCCGCCATGTGCCGGGTCCCCGGCCCAGTTGGTCACGATGCCGCCGGCCGCTTCGATCACCGCGATAGGGGCGCAGATGTCATAGGGGTGCAGCCCGGCTTCGATCACCAGATCGATCTGGCCGAGGGCCAGAAGGCCATAGGCATAGCAATCCAGGCCGTAGCGGGTAAGCTGCGCCCGCCTCGACACCCGCTCGAAGGCGGCTCTCTCCTCGGGCGTTCCGATCTCGGGGAATGTCGAGAACAGGATCGCGTCGTCGAGCGCGCGCGGCGCGCGCGTGGCGAGCGGCTGGCTTCCGTGCGGCCCCGAGAAACGCGAAAACCCGCGGCCGCCTTCCCAGCGCTCGCGCGTGTAGGGCTGGTCGATCACCCCGAGAATCGGCCCGTCGGAATCGGCGACCGCAATCAGCACACCCCAGGTCGGTGCGCCGGCCAGAAAGGCCCGGGTGCCGTCGACCGGATCGAGCACCCACGTATAGCCGCTGTTTCCGGCCGAGGCGCCCATCTCCTCGCCAAGTATCGCATCGCCGGGCCGCCGCTCGGCCAGTATCGCGCGCATCGCGCGCTCGGCCGTGCGGTCGGCTTCGGTGACGGGATCGAACCCGGTCTCGTGCTTGTTGTCAGCGGCAAGCCCGGGCGCGCGGAAAAACGGAAGCGTCGCCTTGCGCGCCCCATCAGCAAGCGCCACCGCCGTTGCCCGCAATTCGGCAAATTCGGACGGCGAAACGCGCGTCCCGCTTCGGGGGGCTATGGGCTCGGTCATGGCAGCCTCAGAGGGCAGGGTATCCGGCGGGTTGGCTCACCCTCGCGGTACCCTCCCCCGCCATGTCGGTCAAGCCGCGTCGCTGAGCACGCGCGCCAGTTCGAACAGCCGCCGCCGCTGATTTTCCGGAATGGCATAATAGGACCGGACGAGTTCGAGCGCCTCCTTGTCCGAAAGAAGGTCGCCGACCGATGCAGCTGTAACCGCATCATCGGACAGGCCCTCGAAAAAGAAACCGATCGAAACATCGAGCGCTTCGGCAATATCCCAAAGGCGCGATGCACTGATCCGGTTCATGCCGGTTTCGTATTTTTGAATCTGCTGAAACTTGATACCGACCTTGTCTGCCAGTTGCTGCTGGGTCATACCGATCAGCCAGCGGCGATGGCGGACTCGTTTCCCGACATGTACGTCAACGGGATGGGTCATAGGAACTCCTTGGGCTACGCTTTTGTGCCTTTTGCGGAGCATCGACACGCCGTCCAACAGACATGCGGGGCGGCAAATGCCCCGCTGCGCGTCTTGCTCCCTGGTTAAAAATTTCACTTCATAAAACGCCGTAAACGTTTGTTAACACTCCCCCCCAACGAAAGAAATAAAAATCTAACTCGCCTTTTGGATGTGTTGCCAGATTGAAAAACATGTGATAGCGCCGCGATTCGCAAAACCATGCAGGCCGGCGACGAATTTGCCCGGGCAAATCGCGCCGGACCTTGCGCACCAGAGGGGCAGAACCCAGATGCGCGCCTTCCAGATTCAGGCATTCGACAGGCCGGCCGGATTCTTTGACACCGAGTTGCCGCCACCCGCGGCGGGTGAGGTGCGGATTCGCGTCGCCGCCTGCGGCCTGAACTTCGCCGATCTGCTGATGGCGCGCGGGCAGTATCAGGAACGCCCGCCCCTGCCCGTGACCCTGGGCATGGAAATGGCCGGAACGGTAGCGGCTGTCGGCCCCGGGACAAGCGGCCCGGAACCCGGCAGCCGGGTTGCAGCGTTCAACGGCATGGGCGGCCTGGCGGAAGAGGCGAACGTTGCCGCCGAACGCTGCGTGATCCTGCCGCACGGCATGTCGTTCAGCGAGGGCGCGGCGTTTCAGGTCGCCTACGGCACCTCGCATCTCGCGCTCGATCACCGGGCACGCCTGCAACCGGGCGAGCGGCTGGTGGTGACGGGCGCGGCCGGCGGGGTCGGGCTGGCGGCGGTGGAAATCGGCGCGCTGATGGGCGCCGAGGTTGTGGCCATCGCGCGCGGCGGCGACAAGCTCGACATCGCGGCGCGGGCCGGTGCGACCCATCTGATCGACGCAGAATGCCCGGACATCCGCGAACGCATTCGTGCGCTCGGCGGGGCGGACGTTGTCTATGAAACCATCGGCGGTGACCTGTTCGATACCTGTTTCCGCGCCACCAACCCGGAGGGGCGCATCCTGACCATCGGATTCGCCAGCGGCAGGCTGCCGCAGATCGCGCCCAATCACCTGCTGGTAAAGAACCTGTCGGTGATCGGCCTCTACTGGGGCGGATATCTGAAATTCGCCCCCGGCGTGCTGACGGCATCGCTGCAAACGCTGTTCGCGTGGTACGCCGCCGGCAGGCTGCGCCCGCACATCAGCCACGAGGTGCCATTCGAGCGCACGGCCGAGGCGCTGGATCTGCTCAGGCTGCGGCGATCGGCGGGGAAGGTCGTGGTGACGATGCCGTAAGGGCGTCGTTGCGGTAGGCCTTGCGCACCAGATCGACCAATGCCAGTTCGGCACGCCCCTTTGCCAGATCGGAAACGTAGAGGTTGATCGAATAGCTCGGCAGATCGGGCAGCGCACCGTTGTGGTCGATCTGTTCGAGAAATGGCGGTTCTGTCCCCTCGAGCATTACCGAAACGGCCAGGTCGGCCCGCACGGCCGCCTCGATCGGGCGCTCGGATTCCGATTCGACAGCCATCTCCCAGCCGATGGCGCAGCGATCGAGTGCGCGCAGGCTGGCGGACCGGAAGATGCAATGCGCCCCGGAACCGAAGCGCAGCGGCCGCTGGCGCCAGCAGACCCCGCCGGGCGCCCCGATCCAGCGCAACGGCTTCTCGGAAAGCACCTCGGCGCCGTGGCCATGCCCCTGTTCGGTGGTCAGGATCATTGCGAACTGGCCGCGCGAAAACTGCTCCAGCAACATTTTCGAATAGGACGAGACAAGGTTCACCCTGACCCTGGGGAATGCGGCGTTGAACCGGCGCAGGATGTCGGGGACATGCGGGTAGATGATGTCGTGCGGCACGCCGAGCGTGATTTCGCCGCCGTAATCATGCGCGGTCAGCCGGTCTATGGCCGCATCGTTGATATCGAGCATCCGCCTGGCATAGGTGAGCAGTTGCTCCCCCTCCGGTGTCAACGCCACCCCCCGCCCTGCCCGGTCGAGCAAGGTCACATCGAGCGCTTCCTCCAGCCGTTTGATCTGCATCGAAACCGCCGATTGCGTCAGGTTCATGTAACCGGCTGCGCGTGTCACGCCGCCGCTGTCGGCAACGGCGACGAACGAGCGCAGAGCGGTCAGGTCCAGATTGCGCGGCATACATCACCCATCGTGATATCATTCTTCAAAAACATTCGATTTTAAAATGAATCATATCGCGGCATACTTATCAAGCAGATTGATGAACGGTCGGAGTCCGTTCACATCACGTTAAGGAAACCGAGATGAGCATCCACAGCACACACGCCGCCCCCCTGTTCGGTTCGTGGCACGGTGGCAGGGTTGTAAGTCGTATCAGGAACATGGTTGCCCTGCGCCGCCAGCGGCGCAATCTGGCGGAACTCGACGACCGCGCATTGCGGGACATCGGGGTATCGCGCTACGAGGCCGAGATCGAATCGGCCAGACCCTCGTGGGACGTGCCGCAGCACTGGCGCGCCTGAGGCGTTTCGGCGATACGCCGCACCATTGCACATCGGAAAATGCGTTCGGGCCAGGGGCCCGAGCAGGTGTTTTCCGGGTCGATGAAAAGCCGATTGTTTCGGTTTTCGGCCACCTCCACCGTGCCGGTTTCTCGCCGGAAGTACTTGAATATCTGCGCATGGCTGCCAATATCGACCGGTAAAGGCGTCCGTGCGGGATATGGGCGTTTGTCGGAACGAAACGGAGGTACTAATGGCTGAATACGACACGATCCGGACCGTAGGCGTCTCTGGCGCCCGCGCGGCCCAGATCGATCAGGGTCTTCGCGCCCACATGAACAAGGTCTACGGAACGATGTCCGTGGGCATGCTGATTACCGCGCTCGCCGCCTGGGCGATCGCTGGCCTGTCGACGACGACGGATGCCGCCGGCAACATGATGCTCACCCAGTTCGGCATGGCGATCTACGCCTCACCGCTGAAATGGCTCATCATGTTCTCGCCGCTGGTTTTCGTCTTCGGTCTGTCCGCGGGCATCAACCGGATTTCCGCTGCCGCCGCGCAGGTTGCCTTCTATGCCTTTGCCGCGGTGATGGGGCTTTCGCTCAGTTCGATCTTCCTCGTCTATACGACTACGTCGATCGCGCAGGTCTTCCTGATCACCGCCATCGCCTTCGCCGGTCTGTCGCTTTACGGCTACACGACCAAGAAGGACCTGTCGGCGATGGGCACGTTCCTGATGATGGGCCTGATCGGCCTGATCGTCGCGATGATCGTCAACCTGTTCGTCGCCTCTTCGGCGATGGCCTTCGCCATTTCGGTGATCGGCGTGCTGATCTTTGCCGGTCTCACCGCCTATGACACCCAGCAGATCAAGACCACCTATATCCAGATGGCCGTCACCGGCGATCAGGAGTGGCTGGGCAAGGCCGCCATCATGGGCGCGCTGAGCCTCTATCTGGACTTCATCAACATGTTCATGATGCTGCTCCAGCTTTTCGGCAGCCGCGAGTAACGCGCCGGACACATCGCTTGGGTAACGGGCCGCCTTCGGGCGGCCCTGCCTTTTCGCCCCCCCCGCATCCGTCAGTCCCTGCGCCCTGTCCACACGACATGGCCGCCAATGGTCCGGCTGATCTCCACCTCCGTCAGCCAGCCGCGTATCCGGGCAAGATCGTCCAGCTTGCAGGCGCCACGCAGCGGCGTACCGGGCGGAATCTTGTCCTTCTCGGCGTTGGTCGGTTCGTCGAGCTTCACATAGGGCGCATTGTCGGAAAAATAGGCCATCGCCCCCGGATAGGGGCGCCCGGTTCCGTCCCACCGGCAAAAGACCAGCGTCTCGCCGGGCAGGGCCGTATCCTTCAGCGCCGTCAGGGCCGCGTTGACCTCGGCCAGTTCGGAATCCGGATATAGACCAAGCTGTCCGGCGGGTTTCACCGGCCCGCCGGCGGTCCAGGAAACGCTTCCCACCACAAGCGCAAGCAGCCAGATCCGGCCGAACGACGCCACGACAACGGCCGAGGCAGCCACCAGCAAGGGCAGGAAAACAAGGGAATAGCGGCTGAAGACACCGCCACTGGCAAGGCCCATTGCCAGAACGCAGGCCCCGAACAGCAACGGAAGCGCCACCAGATTCATCCGCCCCAGGCGCCACGGCATCCAGCACAGCGCCGCAATCGCCAGAAGCCGCAGAGCCGGTTCGCCCACGATAACCACATCATAGAGCGCCGCCAGACCCCGCTCCTGCTCAGCCGGCCCAAGCGGAACGAAGCGCTCCAGCATCTGATTTACATAGAGCCTCTTGAGCGCCTCGTTTCCATGCAGGGCCGTCTGAAACAGCGGCCAGGCGAATATTCCCGCCAGCGCGATCCAGCAGGCGCGGCGAAAATGCGGCTCGGCCCTGAGTTGCTGCCAGCTGAAACCGTGCAGATGCCGCGTCCAGTGCAGGAAGGCGACAAGCAGCGCAACCAGCGCCAGCCCGACAGGCGCTTTCTGCAGCGCGCCAAGGGCGATGGCCGCCGCCGTGGCATACCACCACGCGGGGCGGCGAAGCGCGGCGATGGCGAAGGCAAGCGCAAGCGTGGCGAACAGCGTCGCGCCCGTGTCGAGCATCGCCGATTCCGCAAGGGTCCAGAACTGCGCCGAACTTGCGAGCAGGACAACCGACGCGGGTATCGCCCAGGGCAGGTTCGGCGCGATCACCGCCGCAAGCAGCGCCGTCGCGACCAGGCAGCCAAGCGCAAACACCATCGAGGGCAGGCGCAGCGCCGTCTCCAGACCGAGACCGGCCTCGAGCAGGCCGCCCGACATCCAGTATTGCAGCGGCGGTTTCTTGAAGTTCGGCTTGTTATCTGTGTAGATGGTCCACCAATCGCCGACCCGCGCGAAAGAGGTCGAGCGCGCCAGGGTATAATACTCGTCGAACTCGACAAGCGCGCCTTCCGAAATCAGACGGATATGTGCGCCCCAGAAGGTGACGATCAGAATCGCGGCAATCGCGACGGGCAACCACGATTGCCGCCAGTCGAATTGCGGCGTCTGCGGAGGGCGGCGCGCTGTCGGACATGTCTTGGCGCGGGACGACAGCGCAGCCACGGTACCTCCGGGGACATCTGAAAAACCAAACGGGCCTGAAACAGGCCCGTGAAGCAGATCGTTCGTTCTCCCGCCCCGGCCACGGCATTGCCGCAACCACACCCGGGGCCGGACCTGATCGAAGGCCTTACTTGATCTTGCCTTCCTTGTAGTCGACGTGCTTGCGCGCGACGGGGTCGTATTTGCGCACCACCATCTTCTCGGTCATGGTGCGCGCGTTCTTCTTGGTCACGTAGAAGTGGCCGGTGCCGGCCGTGGAATTGAGCCGGATCTTGATCGTGGTCGGTTTCGCCATGGTCGGTCTCCTGTTACGGACGGTCCCGCCCGTGAAATCTGAGGTTCGCCTTTTAAGCCGTGGCGGTGGGCTGTCAAGCCCATTCGCCCCGGCAGCAGGGCCACCCGACGGTTCCGGCGATCAGCCGGCGATCGGCGGCAGCCCCATGCGCGCATGAATCGCATCGCGTTGCGGCTGGGTCAGGCCCAGGGCAGTCGCCAGCCGGCGCAGATAGTCCTTCTCGGCCTCGCTGTCAGCCCTGATCGTGCCGAGCGAGGTCGAATAGACCTGCTCGCGCCATTTGCTTCCGGCATCGAAGGCAAGCCCGTTGATGTCGAGCGGCGCGCGCAACTGCTCTTCGACAAAGGCGCTTTCTTCTTCGTCAAGCTCACCGATCCGCCCGAGGATATGCGCCATCTCGACCTCGTCGATCTCGCCGTCCGCCTTGGCGGCCTGAATCATGGCCCGGATCATCAGCTTGGCCTGCTCCTCGGTCGCGTCCGAGATCGGCGTCTCGCCAACCAGCGCGCCGACCATTTCGGCGGCATGCCCGGTGCCTGCCTCGGCCGCGCCCCGCATCGAGGCCATCAGGCTTCCCAGCCCGGCCGCGCCGGCTTCGGTCGCGCTGGCGGTCGCCTTGCCCCAGCTGTCGAGCAGCGACTTCACCTTGTCCGCACCGCCCGGAATGCCGTACTGGTCGGCGATCTTTCCAAGCTGATCGGCGGCCGGGCCGGTACCTGCCCCCTTCAGCAGGTCCTGAAGCCCGCGCATGCCGCCGACGTCCTTGTATTTCTCGACGCCCTTCGCCGCCGCAAAACCCATTGCGACCGCTGCCAGTGCCTTGACGAAACTCATCTGTTTCTCTCCCGCGTTGCGATGCCCCAGCCTAGCAGCGCAACGCGGGCCGGCAAGGGACAAGTTCGAAGTCGCGCGCGGACGGCCTGTAAGCCGGATTCTGTCCCGGGGCTCGCGCCCCATGGATGACCATTCCTCTGCGCCCGCCGTTACCGGCGGGCTCAAGCTGCCTACCCGACCTGCCTGGGGCTGAAGCGGCCCCGGGGACATGCCCCGCGCAGGTCCTATCTGGCATTGCTCCCGGTGGGGCTTGCCGTGCCGGAGCCGTTGCCGGCCCCGCGGTGGGCCCTTACCCCACCGTTTCACCCTTGCCATGGCGCATGGCCATGGCGGTCTGTTCTCTGTGGCGCTTTCCGTCGGGTTGCCCCGCCCGGGCGTTACCCGGCACCGTCGCTTCAGGGAGTCCGGACTTTCCTCGAAGGTTGCCCCCCGCGGCCATCCGACCATCCGCGCGCGCGGCAGACCTAGTCAGTCGCGCGGGCGCGGTCAATGGGGAAGCGGCTGGCAAGGTCGCGCGCCAGACCCATGTCGGTGGCATCGAGCGGTCCGTCGGCCCAGGGGCGAAACCGACTGCGGAAGGTGGCAAGCATCACATCCGCCGCCACATCGTCCGGATAGCCAAAGGCCGTAAGATCGCGCAGGAAACCCGCTTCGTCCGGCACCGTGCCACCGATATCGGCGCGCGGCCAGCAGGCGAGCCCCCGCAGCGCCAGCCGTGCCCAGTCGAAGCGCGGCCCAGGGTCGGACTTGCGGGCGGGCGCCATGTCGGAATGGCCGATCACACCCTCGGGCGGGATGCGCCAGCGGGCCATCAGCGGCGGCAGCAACCCCTCGAGCGCCGCCATCAGCGGCTCCGGAAAGGGGCTGGCACCATCGTTGTCCAGTTCGATCCCGATCGAGCGGCTGTTCACATCGTCGTGCCCTGCCCATGCACCGCTGCCCGCGTGCCAGGCGCGCCGGTCGTCGTCGACAAGCTGCCAGCAGGCGCCGTCGCGCCCGATCAGGTAGTGGCTGGAAACCTCGGCCGCCGGATCGCACAGGCGGTCGAGCGCCGATTGCGCATCCGGCATGGCGGTATAGTGCAGGACGACAAGCACCGGCACCGCACCGCCCCGACGTTCGCCGAAGTTGGGCGAGCGGCGCCGGACGATTTCCATCGCCGGCTCAGTTGCCAACCAGCGGCATCGCCCCGTCTTCGATCAGCGGGCCCGGCGGCGCCTGCATGAGCGAACCCGCACCGGCCGCATCGCCATCGGTGAACTCGGACGGGGTTTCATCCATCATGTCGCGGGCATCGGCCTGCGAGATCGCCGCGCGCCGGGCCTCGGCCGATGCCTCGGCGGCCGCGCCCGGCACGCCTTCAGCCGCCGCTTCGGCAACCTCCGCCGGTTCGCTTGCGGTGTTTTCGCTGCATGCGACCAGCGCCAGCGGCAGGACAAGGCACGCCAGCAGCCTGCTGCGCCCCCCGTGCGGTGCGAACCCGGTCACCACCAGACCCCCGGCCTGGCGTCAAAGCCCGCCGCGCTTTCGAGCGATTGTGCGATGTTCAGCAAGGCTCCCTCCTCCCATGGTCTTCCGATCAGTTGCAGCCCGAGCGGCAAACCCTGCGCGTCGAGCCCGGCGGGCACCGAGATACCCGGCAATCCCGCAAGGTTCACAGTAACCGTGAACACGTCGTTAAGATACATCTGAACCGGATCGGCATCGGCCATTTCACCAAGACCGAATGCCGCAGAGGGCGTTGCCGGGGTAAGGATCGCGTCGACACCGGCGGCAAATGCCTCGTCGAAGTCGCGCTTGATCAGCGCGCGGACCTTGCGGGCGCGGTTGTAGTAGGCGTCGTAGAATCCGGCCGAGAGCACGTATGTGCCGATCATGATGCGGCGCTGCACCTCGGGGCCGAAACCTTCGGCACGGGTCTTTTCGTACATCTCGGTGATGCCATCGCCCTGCGCCAGCCCCGCCCGCAGACCGAAACGCACCCCGTCATAACGGGCGAGGTTCGACGACGCCTCGGCCGGGGCGATCACGTAATAGGTCGGCAGCGCGTACCGGGTGTGCGGCAGCGAGATATCGGCGATCTTGGCACCGGCGTCGCGCAGCATTTCGGCACCGTCGGCCCACAGCTTTTCGATCTCGGCGGGCATGCCGTCCATGCGGTATTCGCGCGGGATACCGATGGTCCTGCCACGAATGTCGCCGGTGATGGCGGCTTCGAAATCGGGTACGGGGATATCGGCGCAGGTCGAATCCCTCGGATCGTGCCCGGCCATCGCGCCCAGCATGATCGCCGCATCGCGCACCGTCTTGGTCATCGGCCCGGCCTGATCGAGCGACGAGGCGAAGGCGACGATACCCCAGCGCGACACCCGGCCATAGGTGGGCTTGAGCCCGGTAATGCCGGTAAAGGCGGCTGGCTGACGGATCGAGCCGCCGGTATCGGTGCCCGTTGCCGCGAGGCAGAGATCGGCCGCAACCGCCGCCGCCGAACCGCCCGAGGATCCGCCCGGCGTCAGCGCGGTATCGTCGTTGCCGCGCCGCCACGGGTTGACGGCATTGCCGTAACACGAGGTCTCGTTCGAGCTTCCCATGGCGAATTCATCCATGTTGAGCTTGCCCAGCATGATCGCACCGGCCTGCCACAGCCTTGTCGTGACGGTCGATTCATATTCGGGCCTGAACCCTTCGAGGATATGCGAGGCCGCCTGGCTCGGCACACCCTGGGTGCAGAAAAGGTCCTTGATGCCGAGCGGGATGCCGCACATCGGGTTCTCTGCTCCGCCCTGAATGCGCGCATCGGCGGCGGCGGCCTGATCGAGCGCGATTTCGGGCGTCTTGTGAACGAACGACCCCAGCGCATCGGCCCCGTCTATCGCGTCGAGACAAGCCCGCGTCAGCTCGGTCGCGGTGAAATCCCCGGCACGCAGCCTGTCGCGCGCCTCGGCAATCGTCAGTCTGGACAGTTCGGACATCACTCGACCACCTTCGGCACGGCAAAGAACCCCTCGCGCGCATCGGGCGCATTTGCCAGGATTTTCTCGGGATAACCGCCATCGGTCACCACATCGGCGCGGCGTCTGAGGCGCATCGGCGTGACCGAGGTCATCGGCTCAACCCCTTCCACGTTCACTTCGGCCAGTTGTTCGATGAAGCCGAGGATGGCGTTGAATTCGCCGGCGAGCGCGGGCAGCGCGTCTTCCTCGACCTTGATGCGCGCGAGCTTGGCGACGCGACGTGCGGTTTCGGTGTCGATCGACATGGGGCCTCCGGTGGACGGGCGGGTGTTGAGCCCGGGTTTAGCCGCGCCTCGCGCCGGTCGCAAGCGCGCGGCTGCCTGCGGCACGCGATTGCCGGATCTGCCGAAACCGGGTGCAGACCACAAGGCGAATGCGCCGGAAGCGTTCGTTCCCGGTTCATGTGCGCTTGCAGTGACACCTCGCCAAACCTAGGCTGCACGCGACTGACCCGGGTCTTTCAATGCTCACAATCCTCGCCAACCGAACCTACCGCCACCTTTTCGCAGCGCAGATCGTCGCACTGCTCGGGACAGGGCTTGCCACCGTCGCGCTGGGGCTGCTGGCCTACGATCTTGCCGGCGCGCAGGCGGCAATGGCGCTGGGAGCGGCGTTCACCATCAAGATGGTGGCCTATGTCACGATCGCGCCGGTCGCCGGGGCGCTGGCGGGGTATCTTCCCCGCCGGGCGATGCTGGTGGCGCTCGATCTCGTCCGGGCGGGCGCGGCGCTCTGCCTGCCCTTCGTCGGCGCGCTCTGGCAGGTCTACCTGCTGATCCTGCTGTTGCAATCGGCCTCGGCCGTCTTCACCCCGACCTTTCAGGCAACCATCCCCGACATCTTGCAGGATGAAGAGGATTACACCCGCGCCCTGTCGCTTTCGCGGCTGGCATACGACATGGAATCGCTGATTTCGCCCATGCTGGCAGCGCTGCTGCTGGCGGTGCTGAGCTTCGACGCGCTGTTTTTCGGAACCTGTGCCGGGTTCCTGGCATCGGCGCTGCTTGTGGTCTCGGTCGTCCTGCCCAGGGCGCCCGCGCCGGTCCGGCGGGGCATCTACCAGAACATGACCCGCGGCATCCGCATTTTCCTCAACACGCCACGCCTGCGCGGGCTGCTGGGGCTGAATCTTGCGGTCGCGGCGGCGGGTGCGATGGTCATCGTCAACACGGTTGTCCTGGTCCGCGCCGGACTGGGGCGCGACGATCACGCGGTCGCACTGGCGCTCGGCGCCTTTGGCGCGGGCTCGATGACGGCGGCCCTGCTCCTGCCCCGGCTGCTGCGGACGGTCCCCGACCGGCGGGCGATGCTTCTTGGCGCCACGCTCATGGGGGCCACGCTGCTTGCACTTGCCGCACTGGTCTCGGCGGGGTCGCTGCGCTGGCCCCTGCTGGTGGCGTCATGGGGTGCGATCGGGCTTGGCTATTCCACCGTGCTGACCCCTTCGGGGCGGCTCCTGCGGCGCTCATCGCACCCCGAGGACAGGCCTGCCGTCTTCGCCGCGCAATTCGCACTCTCGCATGCCTGCTGGTTGCTGACCTATCCGCTGGCCGGATGGCTCCAGACCGGCTTCGGCACGCTTGCCGCGCTCGTCATCCTCGGGGCGCTGGCGCTTGCCGGGGTGGCGGTTGCGGTGCGCCTCTGGCCGGCCCGGCTGCCGCGCGAGTTCGAGCATTCGCACGACGACCTGCCACCCGATCATCCCCACCTTGCCGGCGCGGGGCCGCACCGGCATGTCTATGTGATAGACGATTATCACCGGCACTGGCCGCAGGCCGGATAGCGCGGCCGGCGGCAGATCACTCGAAGGTCAGCCGGATCGATGTCGCCCCTTCGGGAATCGCGCCCGACAGCGCCGTACCACCGGCGGCACCATCGCCATCCACCTGGATCGGCGCCGGGCGGTTGACCATGCGCATGACCAGCGGCACGTGATCGGACACGTCGGCAGCGAAATCGCGCACGCTGCGGTCGAGCCGGATGATCGCCGCATCGTCGCCGCTGATGGGCGAGATCGTCACATCGTCGGAAACGATGATATGGTCGATCAGCGAACGATAGCGCGCACCGACATAGGACAGCGCGTTGTCGTCGGCATCGTCGCTGGTCAGCGTCAGAAGATCGGGGGCATCTGTCAGCGGCGACAGGATATCGGTATTCAGCGTTTCGTTCAGGTCGCCGCCCAGAACGATGGGCAGTTTTTCCGTCTCGCGGATATCGGCGATCACCTCGCGCAGGATCTGCGCGGCCAGCCTGCGCCGCGCCCGGCTTTCGGGGTCGCCGAACGCCTTCAGGTGCAGGCCGATCAGGATGAACTCGACCTCGCGCGCGCTGCCCGGGGTGCCGTCGGTGACCTGTGGCGCCACCTTCACCCGCGCGATCAGCGGCCGGCGCGGGAAGGCGGTGCGCCCGGTTGCGGTGGTCGCGGCCCAGGCATCGCGATGGCGGTTCAGGATACCCTGAGAGATCGTCACCCCGGTGGTGCGGCTGTCGTACAGAACCGCCAGATCCTGCCCGCCCGCCACATCGAAATACTTGTAGCTGTAGGCCAGCCCAAGCCGCTGAAGGGCGGCAACCAGCCGGTCCATCGCATCGCGCGCGACCTCGCACAGCCCGATGGCGTCGAGCGACAGGTGCCCCAGCACCTCGGCCACGCGATCCACCCGCTCGTCCGGGGCGGAGCCGTTGAAGTTCTCGATGTTCCAGAACCCAACATCGGCAAAATCGGCCGAGCCGCGGAATTCGGGCAGTTCGACCTCGCGGGTGTCGGAACCGACCACCCCGGCCACATCGAAAAAGCCCAGATGCGGCGAGCAGTCGGGGATTGTTCCGAGCAGTTCGCCGATCCCGACCGAACCGGTGGATTCGCGCGTCTGCCGTCCGATCAGGTGCGAGACGATGGCGGCAATCCGCACACCCTCGTTCGTCGTCACGCCGGCGCTGGTCCAGCCGGCGTGGTGCAGCGCCACCAGATCCCATGTGTTGTTGAAGACCGGCGATCCGGACGAGCCCGGTTCGGTATCGGTGCTGTAATGGATCACCACATCCTTGACGCGCATCACATCGTTGTTGTGCAGCGCCACCTCTTTCGGGCGGCCGCGCGGGTGCTGGACGATATTGACCTTTTCACCCCGGGTCACGGTCGAGGGGCTGCGCAGAAGCGGGATCGGCGCGACATCGGCCGGAACACCGCTGCTGTCACAGGCGACAATGGTGAAATCGAGCGTCTCGTCGGTGACGAAGAACCGCTTGGGCTGAAGCGCGACCCTGACCCCCGTCTCGTCGTGTTCGAGCCCGAATTCAGCCACCGATTCGGCGGCTTCAGCCTCGCTTGCAAGAACGTGATTGTTGGTCATGACAAAATCGCGCGTCGCGACCAGAAAGCCCGAGCCGTAGCTGGTGGGCGTGCTGATGCGGCAGACCGCGTCGGCGCGTTTCGCACCGTCGCGCAGGAAACCGGCGGGCAGGAAATCGGCTCCGCCCGAGATTTTCTCGAAATGCTGCGCGATCTCGGCCTCGATATGGCGGCGCTCGTCCTCGTCCTCGGTCGGCTCGATGGGTTCGGCAAGCAGTTCGCGGGCGCGGTGATCGACCAGTTCGCGGAAGGATAGCGGATCGAGGTCTTTCGCACCGGCGATGCGCTTGTCGTAGCCGGGCGAAAGCGGCGCGGGTTTCGCCCGTTCGGCCTCGACACGGCCGGCGACCGATTCGATCAGCGCATGGAAGCGGTTGGCGACCGCGGCATAGCCTTTCTTGTCGGGGTGCAGTTCATCGTGCCAGTCGTTCTTGCCAACCGCCCCGCGGCAATTGACCCGGAAGACCCGCCCGGGAAACTCCTGCGCCAGATCGGCCAGCGCCTGATTGAAGCGGTCGATCATCTCGGCGATGATCCCGGCCTGCAACATCCTGTCGGTTATCCCCTTGGCCGCCAGCGGCTTGCCCAGCCAGCGTCCGTTGTCGGGCAGTGCATAGTCGTAGCCATGGCAGATGATCCTGAGATCCGGAAACTCCTGCGTCAGGTCGCGGAATATCCTGCGATAATCGGCGATGACGTCGCGGATGCTCGCATCGAAATTCGCGTTCGGGTATTCGCTGGCGGGGCGCCCCGCGCGGTAGGTCTTGACCGCCAGCTTCAACCGCCCGTCGCCCAGCAGGTCGTTGCCGCCGCCGCTGATCAGGAACACGTCGGGCCGGTGCTGGCGGATCGCATCGCGCATCTCGTCCTGCAGCACCATGTCGGCGACCAGATCGCCGGCGGCGCCCAGGCTGTAGACGGCATAGGCCTCCATCAGCCAGTCGATGGTATCCTTCAGGATGAAGGGATACTGAAACCACGAATCCCCTTCCGAGACGATCCTGATCCCCTGATATCCGCCCGCGATCTTGCTGCGATAGCGCCGGTGGCGGCGCGCCCGGTCGGCACGGTTGAGAAAGGCGATGGCGACATCGGCCTCGAGCCCGCCGTCATCGACCAGATCGGTATTGACCTCGAGCGCGGGGGCGAAATTGGAACTGCCCTGCTTCGGATCGGGCTCGCGCAGGTAGACCGCGATCTCCTCGTCGCTGTATTTCTCCGGATCGCGCAACATCTCGTTGAGCTTCGAAAGCGTGATCTTATCCGGCGTTTCGGGGGCAGGCCTGCTGGGCGACATTGTTTGCACCTTCCGGGAAATGCTGAGAACCGACACCATTGTTTACGCATCGTAAACTGAGTAGCCAATCTAAGGCGATCAGGCAACAAACTTGCGTGAATACAGCGTGAAGCTTTGCTGATTTGCCTGCCCATGTGGTCGGCAGCGGGGCTGACCGTTCGAAATTTCCGGCGGTATCGACCTTGTCGACCTTCCTGCCCCACCCGCAGACGTTCCCCGCCCTCCGTTGCGCATATGCTCAGGGTCACAAGTGCCTGATGCCATCTTCCGGAAAGCGAATACGGGTCCCGCTGGCATCACTGCGCCATTCCCTGCGGCCGCATCATGTGGCGCCGGTACACCTCGATCATCCAGCCCAGCATGGTCGCGTTCAGGATATGCCACATGAAATGCGAGCCGAGCGGAAACGACGCGCAGACCGCCATGTCGACCGACCTGAACGTCAGCGAGACGACCAGCAGCGCACAGCCGGCCGCCAGCCCGCGCGCGGTTTCGGGCGCACGGCGGCGCAACCCGAAAGCATGCAGCGCGATCAGGAGCGGCACCGGCCAGTATTCGGCCGAGACATCGAAGAACGGCATGCCCTGAAACAGCGGAACGGTCAGGGCGGCAAAGGGAACGAACCCTGCGGTCAACAGCAGGGCCCACGGCGTCGACAGGCCCCAGTAGTCGCGACAGGCGGCAAAGATATAGAGCAGGATGAAAACGGCGATCGGGATCACATCGGCCAGGCTGGCCCAGACGGTTGCATGGGTGTGAAACAGCCACGAGCCGATGCCGATGACAAAAAGGTCCAGGCACATCAGTTTTGCCAGCACCAGCCCGGTGTCCCGCACCCGGCGCCACATGATCCAGGCGGCAATCAGGAAGGCGGCGTTGGTCAGCGCGTTCACCGGCTCGGACCAGTAGGTAAAGTCCGTCCGCTCGCAATAGCCGTCGATGTGGCGTTGCAACCCTTCCATTTTGTTCCTCCGAAGGTAGGCTCGGGATCGAATCGACCATAGCGTATCGGGGGAAGAAACACATGAAGATCACATGGCTTGGCCATTCGGGCTTTCGGATCGAAATCGCCGATCAGGTACTGCTGGTCGATCCCTGGCTGACCGGAAACCCGGTGTTCCCGCAGAGCCGCCGCGACGAGGCCATTGCCGGCGCCACCCGCATCCTGCTGACCCACGGCCATGGCGACCACGGCAGCGATGCGGTGGCCATCGCACGCGATCTTGGCATTCCCGTCTGCTGCAATCACGAGCTTTCGATCATTCTCGGCGGCGAAGGGATCGAGACCGTCGGCTTTGGCAAGGGCGGCACGATCACGCTGGGCAAGGTACGGGTGACGATGGTGCACGCCGTTCATTCATCCAGTATCGATTTCCGCGATGGCAGCCCGGAATATGCCGGCGGCGAGGCCGGCCTCATGATCGACGCCGAGGGCCATACGATCTATGTCTCGGGCGATACCGACGTGATGGCCGACATGGGACTGTTCGCCGAGCTTCACGCGCCCGATATCGGCATCCTGTGCTGCGGCGGCCATTACACGATGGATTGCGCGCGCGCCGCTTACGCGGCCAAGAAGTTCTTCGATTTCAGGGTAGTCATCCCCTGTCACTACAGGACCTTCCCGGTGCTCGCGCAGTCGGCCCAGCCGCTGATCGACGCATTGCCCGGCGTGTCGGTCAGAACGCCCGACGTGCTCGAAACCATCGTGATCTGAACGGGCGCCCCGCGGATCGCGCCAGTGGCGCCGCGCGGGTCACTCGATCAGGCCAAGCTCCCGGAAGGCCCTTTCCGCGCCGGGGTGGAGCGGCGCGGAATATCCCTCGCTCACCATGCCGTCTGCCCGCAGGGTCCAGAAGGCCGGGTGGAGGTCGCGGAATTCGTCCAGATTTCCCAGTACCGACAGCGCGGTCCGGTGGACCACCGCCTCGGGCGTATCGGCACGGGTGACCAGGGTCGCAACCGTGCCGAAGGTTTCCACATCCCTGTCATTGCCGGCATAGAGACCGCCCGGAATAACCGCGTGGCGGAAATAGGGGTTTTCAGCGACGAGCCGGTCGACCGGTTCGCCCGTCACCTCGACCAGCCGCACCGCGCAATCGCCGGCGGCATCCTTGATCGCGGCGGCGGGGTGCCCCACGGTATAAACCATGGCGTCGATCCGGTTGTCGCACAGTTCTTGCGACATTTCCGAACCGGTGAACTCGGTCGCCTCCAGCAGGTCGTCCGTCCCGATGCCAAAGGCGTCCATGACAAGCTCCATCGTCGCGCGCTGGCCGCTGCCGGGATTGCCGATGTTGACCCGCTTGCCGACGATATCGCCGAAGCCCCCGATCCCGCTGCCTTCGCGCACGACCAGCGTGAAGGGTTCGGGGTGAATGGCAAAGACCGTCCGCAGGTCCGCAACCGGATCGCCGGCGAAGGCACCGCGCCCGTTCAGCGCATCGTACTGAAGATCGGACTGCACGACGCCGAAATCCAGATCACCCGAACGGAGCGCCGCGATATTCTCGACCGAGCCGCCGGTGGATTCGACAAAACAGCGAATCCCGTGCTCCTTGCGGCCGACGTTCACCAGCCGGCATATCGCGCCACCCGCCGGATAATAGACGCCGGTGACATCGCCGGTACCGACCGACACGATTTCCTCGGCCATGGCGGCTCCGCCCATGCCAAGCGCGATGGCCGCAACCAGCCCTGCGGCGAATCCCTGCTTCACCTCCTGCCCCCTCTGCTTTCGGCCCACGGCCCGCTGTGCCGGAAGACTGGCCCATGTGGCCAAAAGCCGTCAAGCGCCCGCCGGTGAAATCCCCTTTCCGGCCGCCGCGCACCGCACTGCGGAAGCCTGCCATCGCCGTTGCATCGGGCAATCCGTTTGCCTTTCCCGGAGAAACCCATACAAATCCTTGGGAGTACCGGGAGACGGGCCGGTGCGGCGGCGGCCGCGTCCGGAGAGGGGTAGGTTCACGTGACGGAGCAGTCCGACATCACCTTGGCGCTGATCGCCGCGCTGCCATTCATCGGGGCGCTTTTTCCGGGGCTGATGATCCGGGTCGGACGGAACGCCTGCGCCCTTTCGGCCGGATGGGCGACCCTTTCGGCGCTGATCCTGCTGGTCATCCACTCCACCGCCGTCTGGCGCGGCGAGGTCGTTACCTTTCACCTGCCGTGGGTGCCGTCGCTGGGGCTCAACGTCAGCTTCATGCTCGACGGGCTGGGGTTGCTGTTCGCGGCGATGATTCTCGGGATCGGGTTGCTGATCATCCTCTACGCGCGCTTCTATCTGTCGCGCGAGGACCCGATGGGTCAGTTCTATGTCTATCTGATGCTGTTTCAGGGCGCGATGCTGGGGATCGTCCTGTCGGACAACATCCTGATGATGGCGATCTTCTGGGAACTGACATCGCTCAGTTCCTTCCTGCTGATCGGTTACTGGCGCCAGACCGCCGCCGGCCGGCAGGGCGCGCGCATGGCGCTGGCGGTTACCGGCATGGGCGGGCTGGCGCTGATCGGCGGGCTGCTGCTGCTGGGCAAGATGGCCGGCAGTTACGAGTTGAACGAGATCCTCGACCGGCGCGAACAGATCGTCGCCTCGCCCTATTTTACCCCCGCGCTGTTGCTGATCCTGCTCGGCGCCTTTACCAAGTCGGCGCAGTTTCCGTTTCACTTCTGGCTGCCGCACGCCATGGCCGCGCCGACGCCGGTTTCGGCCTATCTGCATTCGGCGACGATGGTCAAGGCCGGCCTGTTCCTGATGGCGCGCCTGTGGCCTGTCTTTGCCGGAACCGACATGTGGTTCTATATCGTCGGGACGACCGGCCTGATCACCATGGTGGTGGCGGCCAAGATCGCCATCTTCAAGGACGACCTGAAGGCGCTGCTCGCCTATTCGACGGTCAGCCACCTCGGCCTCATCACCATGCTGCTGGGCTTCGGCACGACGGCGGCGGCCACGGCGGCGGTCTTTCACATCATGAACCACTCGATCTTCAAGGCGGCGCTGTTCATGACGGCGGGCATTGTCGATCACGAGGCGCATACCCGCTCGATCCGCCGGCTGGGCGGACTGCGCCACCTGATGCCGATCACCGCGACCTTCGCCATTGTCACCGCGCTGTCGATGGCCGGCATTCCCTTCCTCAACGGTTTCCTGTCCAAGGAAATGATGCTGGAGAACGCCGCCCATACCTCGTGGATGGGCAACCCGTGGATTATCGGCCTGCTCGCCACGGTGGGGGCGATGTTCTCGGCCACCTATTCCTTCCGCTATATCGCGCAGGTCTTCCTCGGCCCGGTTCGCCACGACTATCCGGCCAAGCCGCACGATCCGCCCTTCGGCATGTGGGCGGCGCCGGGGCTGCTGGCGGCGATGGCGGTGGTGATCGGCATCTTCCCGCAGGCCACCGTCGGCAGTTTCGTGAACCTGATCGCCGATGCCACGACCCGGCAGCATTTGCACCTGCACGAGTTGAAGATATGGCACGGCTTCACGCCCGCCCTGGGGATGAGCGCCGTCGCGATCCTCGGCGGTCTGGCCCTGCTGACACAATTCGCCCCGCTGAGCAGGCTTTGGGAGGAAACACCCAAACCCGACGCCAAGCGGATGTTCGACCACCTGGTGAACTGGCTGCACCGTGCCAGCGGCGAGTTGTCGAACAACCTGCACGATTACCGGCTGACAAAATACGTCGCCGTCTTTTCCGTGGCGACCATCGCCGCCGGCCTCTATGCCTGGATGCACGGCACCCATGCGCCGGGGCTGCGCCCGATGCTGGAGCCCGGCGTGATCGACTATATCGGCGCGATTCTGGTTTGCGCCTCGACCATTGCCATCGTCACCTACCATCGCTCGCGCCTGCTGGTGCTGGTGCTGATCGGGATCAACGGCCTGGTGGTCTCGATCATCTTCGTCCGGCTTTCGGCACCCGATCTTGCCATGACCCAGGTTACGGTCGAGGTGGTGACCCTGATCCTGATGCTGCTGGCGCTGTTCTTCCTGCCCAAGCACACGCCGCGCGAATCGAACTGGAGCCGCCGGGGCCGCGACATGGCGATTTCGGCGGCGGCAGGTATCGCGGTGGCGGCGCTGTCAATGGCGCTGATGACCCGCGATTTCGAAACCATCTCGGGCTATTACATCGAAAACGCCAAGCCGGGCGGCGGCGGCACCAACGTCGTCAACGTGATCCTGGTGGATTTCCGCGGTTACGATACCTTTGGCGAGATCATCGTGCTCGGCATCGCGGCGCTGCTGATCTTCGCGCTCGGCAAGGCGCTGATGGAGGGCAAGGCCTCGCGCAAGCTCGCCAACTGGGTGCATGACACGCGCTATTCCAAGGATCGCCACCCGCTGATGATGGTGGTCTCGACCCGCGTCATGATGCCGATCTCGCTGATGGTCGGGATCTACATCTTCCTGCGCGGCCACAACATGCCCGGCGGCGGATTCATTGCCGGCCTTGTGGTCGCCATCGCGCTGCTGATGCAATACATGGCCTCGGGCTTTGCCTGGGCCTCCGAGCGGATTCAGATCCCCTATCACGCTTTCATCGGCTGGGGGGTGCTGATCGCCGCCATCACCGGCATCGGCGCCTGGTTCAACGGCCTGCCCTTCCTGACCAGCGCCTATGGCTATGTCCATATCGAACCGATCGAGGAGTTCGAGCTTGCCACCGCGATGTCCTTCGATCTCGGCGTGTTCCTGACGGTGGTGGGCGCGGTCATGCTGACGCTGTTCTCGCTCAGCCGGCTTGCCCGCCGGACCGGCGAATCGGTGAACGTCTCGCCAATGGATTACGACCCGTCGATGGTCTACATGCCCGAGCCGGAGGAGAAGTAGGATGGAAATCCTCCTCGCCCTGCTGATCGGGCTGCAAACGGCCTGCGGGCTCTACCTCGTCATGCGGCGGCGCACCTTCTCGGTCATCATCGGAACCGCGCTGCTGACCTATGCGGTGAACCTGTTCCTGTTCGCCAGCGGGCGGATCGCCATCGACCTGCCGCCGATCTATTCGAAATACGCCGAAGCCTATACCGACCCCCTGCCCCAGGCGCTGGTTCTGACCGCCATCGTCATCTCGTTCGGCATGACGGCGGTGGTGGTGCTGATCGCGCTTGGCGCCTTCCTCGAAACCGATACCGATCACGTCGACCTGCGCCGTTCACCCCAGGACATCGACCTCGACCCCGACGAAATCCCGTGGGAGCAGGATCAGAAGGAACCCGGGCTTGAAAAACCCAGGGGGGACTTCGGATGAACCACTGGATAATCATGCCCGTCGTCATGCCCGCCATCGTAGCGGCGATCATGGCCATGGCCATGCGCTACGACCTTGTGCTTCAGCGGGTCTTCTCGATCGCGACCGTCGCGGCACTGATCGCTATCTCGACAGGCCTGTTCGTCTCGACCCTCGATGGATCGGTCCAGATCTACGAACTGGGTGACTGGCTCCCGCCCTTCGGCATCGTTCTGGTGCTCGACCGCCTGTCGGCGATGATGCTGCTGCTGACATCGCTGCTGGCCACCGCCGTCGTGCTCTATTGCGCCGGCAGCGGCTGGGACGGGCGCGGCTGGCATTTCCACGCGCTGTTTTCCTTTCAGCTCATGGGGGTGAACGGCGCCTTCCTGACCGGCGACGCCTTCAACCTCTTCGTCTTCTTCGAGGTGCTGCTGATCGCCTCCTACGGGCTGACGATCCATGGCGGCGGCGGCATGCGGTTGCGCACCGGGCTGCAATACGTGGTGATGAACCTCGTCGGCTCCACGCTCTTCCTCTTTTCGATGGGCACGCTCTATGCGGTGACGGGCACGCTCAACATGGCGCACATGGCGCTGCGCGTGCGCGAGGTCGCCCCGGGCGATCAGGCGCTGCTGCTGGTCGGCGCGATGCTGCTGCTGATCGTCTTCGGCATCAAGGCGGCGGCCTTTCCGATGCAGTTCTGGCTTCCCGGCACCTACCGCAACGCGCCGGCGCCGGTGGCGGCCTTCTTCGCCATCATGACCAAGGTCGGCGCCTATGCGATCCTGCGGATGTTCACCCTGGTCTTCACCCCCGAGGCGCCGGCAATCGGTTCGATCTTTACCGATCTGCTACTGCCGGCCGGGATCATCACGCTGATCGTCGGCGCGACCGGCGTGCTTGGGGCATCGCAACTGCTGCGGCTCGCCTCGTTCTCGGTGCTGGCCTCGATGGGAACGCTGCTGATCGCGATTTCGCTGTTCACCACACCGGGAACGACCGCCGCGCTCTATTATCTGGTGCATTCCACCTTTGCCGCGGCGGCGCTCTTTCTGGTGCTCGATCTGGTACGCGACGCGCAGGGACCGACTGGGCGCGCACCCGGGGGCTTCGTCGCGGCGCTCTACTTCGCCGCCGCCATCGCGGTGGCCGGAATGCCACCGCTTTCAGGCTTCATCGGCAAGCTGCTGATCCTCGACGCCAGCCTCGACCGACCGTCGACGGCACTGATCTGGGCGACGATCCTGATCACCTCGCTCATGCTGATAATCGGCTTCTCGCAACGCGGCAGCCGCTATTTCTGGAAACCGCTCGACCCCACTTTCGCCAATCCGCGCAACCTCGACCTTGACGGCACCCCCATCCCGGCCCACCCGCTGCGGCCGATGGCGCTGGTGGCGGCCTGCATACCGCTGGCGTTCCTGGTGGTGCTTACCATTGCCGCCGGCCCGATACGGGGCGTGCTGTCAGACACCGCGACCCAGCTCCGCGATACCGGCATCTATATCGAGGCGGTCCTCGGGCCGCAGTCGGAGGAGGGCTGAGCCATGCTGAAGCGCATCCTCAACCGGGTCTTTCCCCACCCGCAACTCACCGCCTTCCTGCTGGTCATCTGGCTGCTGCTGGTCAACACGGTAACAGTGGGCAACGTGGTGCTGGGCACGGTGCTGGGCATCGCCATTCCCGGCATCACCCAGCCCTTCTGGCCCAACCGGCCGCGCATCGACCACCCGTTCAAGGCGCTGATCTATATCGTCATCGTGCTGTGGGACATCTGCGTCGCCAACGTGGTGGTCGCGGGGATCATCCTGTTCAAATCCAACCGGAACACGCACAGCCACTGGATCGTCGTGCCGCTCGACGTGCGCTCGCCCGAGGCGATCACCATCCTCGCCGGGACCATCACCATGACCCCGGGCACGGTGACCGCCATGCTGTCGGCCGATGCCCGGTACCTGCTGGTCCATTGCCTGCACACCGACGATCCGGACGGCGTGCGCGACGAGATCAAGCAGCGCTACGAACGCCGCCTGAAGGAGATTTTCGAATGATCGGATATGCTCTCTACTTCGCGATCGGGTGTTTCTCGCTCGGGCTTCTGCTCAACATCTGGAGGATACGCTTCGCCCCCGGGGTGGTCGACCGTATCCTTGCGCTCGACACGATGGTGGTGAACGCCATCGCACTGCTCAATATCTACGGCATCCTGCGCGGCACCCAAATCTACTTCGAGGTCTCGCTGCTGATCGCCATGTTCGGATTCGTGTCCACCGTCGCCTAGTGCCGCTTCATCCTGCGCGGCAACATCATCGAGTGAGGAGCCAATGGAACTCTACGCCGAGATTTTCGTTTCCGCGATGCTGGTGATGGGCGGCGTCTTTGCCCTGCTGGGCAGTTTCGGGCTGGTCAAGCTCGACGATACCATGCGCCGCCTCCATGCACCGACCAAGGCCACCACGCTTGGCGTTGGCGGGGTGCTGCTCGCCTCGATGACCTATTTTGCCGTGTTTCTCGGCCATGTCAGCCTGCACGAGATGCTGATCGCCGCTTTTCTGTTCCTCACCGCGCCGATCACGGCGAATTTCGTTGCCAAGGCGCACATGCACCGCGACGTCAAGGAACGCGACCTGCCGCCCACCGGCGGAAAATACGGCTGGGCAAGCTACGACGAGGTCGAGGACGACGCGCGGCCCATCGACACGAAGTAACGGCGGCACGGTTCATCGCCGGGCTGCCTGCGGCGACGGATATCATACCAACGTCCATGGGAATCAACCGGCGGCAATGCGGACGATGCTGCCGTTCGGACGGGAGCGCAAGCCGCGCCAGCGCATGGCCGTGGACAGGCGCTCCTGACGGTAGAACGACGCGCTTTATGCCAGCCACATCCGCCCGAAATATGAACGTTGTACGGTCGTCACCAACGCGCCTGGCCGCGGGAACGGCCAGGCGCTGGCGCGGCGGCCTGCGGCCTTGTTCCGCGCCCGGGTGTCTTGCTCTGCCAGAACAGGAAGGGCTCAGTGCGGTCCTTCGGAGGCAACATGACCGTTCTTCGAGGCCGAAGGTATCAGTCGAAAAGCTCGTGGCAAAGTTCGAGCGCCTCGACCAGTCGGTCGACCTCGTCGTGCGTGTTGTAAAGCCCGAACGAGGCGCGGCAGGTGGCCGTCAGACCAAGAAAATCCATCAGCGGCCCGGCGCAGTGATGCCCCGCCCTGACCGCTACCCCCTTCTTGTCGAGCACTGTGGAAATATCGTGCGCATGCGCCGCGCCCTGCAGCGTGAACGAGAATATCGCCCCCTTACCGGCAGAATTTCCCTGTACGTTCAGCCAGTTGAGGCCCCCGAGGCGCTCGCGCGCATAATCGCGCAGTGTGCGTTCGTGGGCGGCGACATTCTCCATCCCCAGGCCCATCAGATACTCGAGCGCGACGCCAAGTCCGATCTGCTGGACGATGGCGGGGGTACCGGCCTCGAATTTCATCGGCGGATCGGCATAGCTCACCGCGTCCTTGTGGACCTCGCGGATCATGTCGCCGCCACCCATGAAGGGGCGCATCTCGGCCATACGCTCGCGCCGGATATGGATCGCCCCCGACCCGGAGGGGCCATAGAGCTTGTGCCCGGTGATGGCGTAGAAATCGGCGCCGATATCGTCAAGGTTCACCGGCATGTGCACCGCCCCCTGGCTGCCGTCGACCAGAACCGGCACGCCGCGCGCATGCGCCCCCGCGACGATGCTCTTCACATCAACCAGCGTGCCCAGAACGTTGGACATATGCGTCACCGCGACCAGTTTCGTTCTGGAACCGATGGCATCGAGCACCGCCTGCGGGTCGAGATCGCCATTCACATCGGCATCGACCCATTTCAGCACCACGCCCTGCCGTTCGCGCAGAAAATGCCAGGGCACGATATTGGCGTGATGCTCCATCACCGACAGCACGATCTCGTCGCCCGGCGCGAAGCGCGGCATCGCCCAGGAATAGGCGACAAGGTTGATCCCCTCGGTGCTGCCCGAGGTCATGACGATCTCGCGTTCGTCGGCAACGCCGAGAAAGCGGGCGACGATCCCGCGCACCGCCTCGTATTTTTCGGTCGCGAGGTTCGACAGGAAATGCAGGCCGCGATGGACGTTGGCATATTCCGCGCCATAGGCGCGGGTCACCGCGTCGATCACCACCTGTGGCTTCTGTGCCGAGGCGCCGTTGTCGAGATAGACCAGCGGCGTGCCGTTTACCTCGCGCGAGAGGATGGGGAAATCCCGCCGGATAGCTGCCACGTCATACATCGGGGACCCCCACATAGCCGATTCCAAGGATGCCGAGCAATATCGACAGGATAAAGATCATGCCGACCAGCGTGGCGAGAATCCCGGCGAACACCATTCCGGGTCGGGTGAATCCGTGCAGTTCGCAGATGAAGATCGTCAGCAGGTAGAAGAACGCGACAACCCCGGCAAGGCCCAGCAGGGTCGACAGAAGCGGCGCAATCACCAGTGCCACACCCTGCAGCACCTGCAGGCACACCATCAGGAACTGCAACCATGTCACCAGCGCCAGCGCCCCGGCGAACTGCCCCTGCCCGCCAAAGGCGCGCCCGATCCCGTAGACGGCCGCCACCATGACGACAAGCAGCACCCCCTGCACCAGCGCCAGCAGGAACGGGCTGAAGAAGAACACCGGCAGCAGGCTCACCGAATCGGGGGTCAGCCCGCCGACGAGCATCGTCGCGACCTGCCCGGTCAGGACGCTGAGAACCACAACCAGCGCCAGCGCCTCCCACAGCGCCGCCAAAGGCAGGTGCGCGGCAAGGATGCGGCGCGCCGCGACGCGCGGGTCGCGCAGCGTTTCAAGGACAAGTTCGCGGATCGGGCTACGGGTCAAAGTCATCGGTTCGCTCTCAACTCGGCAACGGTCTTTCGGCCTCGACAAGCGATAGGGTCCAAAGCACAAGGAACACAACCGGTATCAGGACCCCGGGCCCCGGATGCTGCGGACTGCCGCCGATGACCTGCGCGATCATGCCGTTGAGCAGAAACAGCGGCGAAACCGCCAGCACCGTCCAGAACAGCGCCAGCCGCGCGCCCAGAAAGCTGCCCCTGCCACCGAACAGGCGCGCCACCAGATGCCCCAGTGCCGCCAGCAGATAGAAGACCGGCGGCGCGATGAACATCCAGGCGAAAAACGTGTTGGCCAGCCGCATCTGCACCGGCGCCCCTGCGGGCCACGGATCGCCGCCCTTCAGCGCAAAGGGGATCGCGCTGACGAAGATGACCAGACAGCCGCCCAGCAGGCAGGCGAGCGCGCGCGCGTCGGGCCGGTCGCCCGCCCCGACCGAGGCGAGCAGATCGCGCATCACCCTGCGCGGCGCAACATAGGTGCGCAGGATCTCGCGGGTCAGCGACACCGGGCGCCCCCCTAGCCCCGCCGCCGCGCCAGCCAGCCTTCGAGCCGCGCCAGCACATCGGCGGCGATCGCCGCATCCTCGATCTCGTCGAGCGCCTCGGCGACGAAGGCGATCACCATCAGGTCGGTCGCCTCGGCCATCGGAACGCCGCGCGAGCGCAGGTAGAACAACCCCTCCTCGTCGATGGCGCCCGAGGTCGAGCCGTGCGAACAGGCCACATCATCGGCATAGATCTCCAGCTCCGGCTTGGCGTAGAACTGGCTGTCGTCGTCCAGCAGCAGCGACTGGCTGATCTGGTAACCGTCGGTCTTCTGAGCGCCGGGCCTGACCAGAATCTTGCCCTGAAACACGCCAATGGCACCGTTGCGCAGCACCTTCTTGAACACCTGCCGGCTTTCGCAATTCCCGGCATCGTGGGTGACAAAGACCGTGTCGTCGTGATGGAACGGGCCGTAGCCGCCATCGCCAAGCGCCGCACCGGCCACATGGGCCACCGCATCGTCGCCGGCGAACTCGACCACCGCCTCGTTGCGGGTCAGCGCGCCGTTGACGGTCAGCGTGAACGATTTGAAGGTGCTCTGGCACCCCAGACGGGCGAAGATGTGGGTCGCGGCGCGGCGCTCGTGCGCCCGGCCCTGCGTGCGCACATGGTGGAAGGCGGCGCCATCGGCGACCTCCACTTCCAGCACCTTGTTCAGGCGCGATCCCGCCGGACCGTTCTCCAGCAGGGTCAGATCTCCGCCGGCCTCGACACGAACCACCGTGTGCAGCACGACATCGGTGTCGGGCGTATGCTGAAGATAGGTGAAGTTGACCGGCTTCGCCGCCCTGCCGGTGACGCGGATCACCATGCCCTGCGCGGCGGTCGCGGTATTCAGCGCCGCAAGCGGCCGTTCGACCGGCGACTGGCCGCGCGCTTCCAGAACGCCGTAAATCTCGCGCGCCCAGTGGATATCGGCCGCGCCGGCGCTGGCCAGTTGCTCGATCTCGATCCCGGCAAGGTCGAGCGGGTCGGAAAGCTCGGGCGCGAAGATGCCGTCGACAAAGACGATGTTCAGCCGGTCGATATCGCCGAAAACCGCTGATTCATAGGGCTCGAACACCGCCGCGCGCGGCGTTTCCGCCTGAACCAGCGTCTCGGGCCGGGTGTATTTCCAGTATTCGTCACGGGCATTGGGCAGGCCCATCTCCCGGACACGCTCAAGCGCGCTTTCGCGCGCCGCGCCGATCCACGCGCCGCCCGCCGGCAGCGTTATCCCCGACAACCGTGTCTGGGCGGCTTCAAGCTTCTGCTCCCTCGGCGCCGCCATCTCAGGCACCCTCCGGCAGCAGATGCGCATAGCCTTCGTGCTCGACCTCCAGCGCCAGTTCGGGTCCGCCGGTCTTGATGATCCGCCCGTCGGCCATGATGTGCACTACATCCGGCTGGATATGGTCGAGCAGCCGCTGGTAGTGGGTGATGACCAGAAAGGCGCGGTTTGCATCGCGCAGCGCGTTCACCCCGTCGGCGACCAGCTTCATCGCATCGACATCCAGCCCGGAATCGGTCTCGTCGAGAATGCACATCCGCGGTTCGAGCAGCGCCATCTGAAGGATCTCGTTGCGTTTCTTCTCGCCGCCGGAAAAACCGACATTGACCGGGCGTTTCAGCATGTCGGCATCGATTTTCAGTTCCTTCGCCCGGGCGCGCACCAGCTTGAGGAAATCGCTGCTGCTGATCTCGTCCTGGCCGCGCGCCTTGCGCTGCGCGTTGAGCGCCGTGCGCAGGAAGGTCATGTTGCCCACGCCGGGAATCTCGACCGGATACTGGAAGGCAAGAAACAGCCCCGCCGCCGCGCGCTCCTCGGGTTCCATCTCCAGCAGGTCGCGACCTTCCAGTGTGGCGCTGCCCTCGGTCACGTCGTAGCCGTCGCGCCCGGACAGGACGTAGGAAAGGGTGGATTTTCCCGAACCGTTCGGCCCCATGATCGCATGGACGCTTCCCGCCTCGACCGTCAGATCGACCCCCTTGAGGATCTGCTTGTCCTCTTCTTCAAGTTTTACGTGCAGGTTGTTGATTTCAAGCATGTTCATCGCATTTCTTCCTGCGCCGGAAATCGGCGCGTGTTTCCGTTTCCGGTGGTTTTCAGCCAAGCCGTACAGCAGTGCCCGAAGCCGAAACCATCAGCATGTTGTTGACCACCTCGTAATCGAGATCGACGCCGACCACCGCATTCGCGCCCAGTGCCGCAGCGCGTTCCTCAAGCTCGCGCAGCGCCGTGCTGCGCGCTTCGGCGAGGCTGTGTTCATATGCGCCCGACCGTCCGCCAATGATGTCGGTAATGCCGGCGAAAATATCGCGAAAGACATTCGCGCCGAGTATCGCCTCGCCGACAACGATGCCGAGGTATTCGCTGATCCGACGGCCTTCGATACCCGGGGTGGTGGTCACGATCATGTCTCTTCTCCCGTCCTCACATCCTGCGCCGCTCTGCAAGCCGGACGATGAGCGCCGCCGCGAACCGCCCCGCCATCGCGCCGAGTACTATCCCGATCAGCGGATTGCCCATCCGCGTGCCATAGGTCACGTACAACACGCCGACCGCCGCGCCGAGCACCGTCAGCCCGTAGGGAAGGAAGGTGCGCATCCCTTCCGCGAAACGCCCGTTTTCCGCCATCAGACCGCTCCTCAGCCCACCGAGCCTTCGAGCGAGATCGCCACCAGTTGCTGCGCCTCCAGCGCGAACTCCATCGGCAGCGCCTGAAGCACCTCACGGCAGAAGCCATTGACCACCAGCGCCACGGCCTCCTCCTCGTCCATGCCGCGCGAGCGGCAATAGAAAAGCTGATCGTCATCGACCTTCGATGTCGTCGCCTCGTGCTCGGCGCGGGCCGTGTTGTTCTTGATCTCGATATAGGGCACGGTGTGTGCCCCGCAATCGCCGCCGATCAGCAGGCTGTCGCACTGGGTATAGTTGCGCGCATCCCGGGCGCGCGGGTGCATCGAGACCAGCCCGCGATAGACGTTCTGCGACTTACCGGCGCTTATCCCCTTGGAAACGATGCGGCTTTTCGTATCCCGCCCGAGATGGATCATCTTGGTGCCGGTATCGGCCTGCTGGTAATTGTTGGTGATGGCGATGGAATAGAACTCGCCCTGGCTTTCGGCGCCGCGCAGCACGCAGGACGGGTATTTCCACGTGATGGCGGAGCCGGTTTCCACCTGCGTCCACATCACCTTGGAGCGGTCGCCCCGGCAATCGGCGCGCTTGGTGACGAAGTTGTAGATGCCGCCCCGGCCTTCCTCGTCGCCGGGAAACCAGTTCTGGACGGTCGAATATTTCACCTCGGCGTCTTCCAGCGCCACGATCTCGACCACCGCGGCATGAAGCTGCGCGGTGTCGCGTTTGGGCGCGGTGCATCCCTCCAGATAGCTCACATAGGCGCCCTTGTCGGCGATGATCAGCGTGCGTTCGAACTGGCCGGTGTTTTCGGCATTGATGCGGAAATAGGTCGAAAGCTCCATCGGACAACGCACACCCGGCGGCACATAGACGAAGGAGCCGTCCGAAAACACAGCAGAATTCAGCGTGGCGAAGAAATTGTCCGTGCTCGGCACCACCGTGCCGAGATATCTGCGCACCAGGTCGGGATGTTCGCGAATCGCCTCCGAGATCGGGCAGAAGATCACTCCGGCCTTGGCGAGTTCCGCCTTGAAGGTCGTCCCGACGGAGACCGAATCGAACACCGCGTCAACGGCGACCTTGCGGCCCTCCTGTGGCGTCGCGCCGGCATTCTCCACCCCGGCGAGGATCTCCTGTTCCTTGAGCGGAATACCCAGCTTGGCATAGGTCTCCAGGAGCTTGGGATCGACCTCGTCCAGCGATTTGGGCTTTTCCTTCATCGAGGCGGGGCGGGCATAATAATACTGGTCCTGATAGTCGATCGCCGGGATCTTCAGCATCGCCCAGTCCGGCATCTCCATCTTCTGCCAGCGGCGGAAGGCGTCGAGGCGCCACTCCAGCATCCATTCTGGCTCGCCGTTGCGCTCCGAGATCAGGCGCACGATATCCTCGTTGAGGCCTTTGGGGGCGCGATCCTCCTCGATCTCGGTTTCCCAGCCGTATTTGTAGGCGCCCATGTTGCGCACGGTCTCGACCGTTTCGCGATCGACACCTTCGCGAACCTCAAGCTCATCGTTGGCCACGTCTGTCATGTTACGGTCCATTCCGTCGTTTCCCGTTCAGGGGTCTGCCCGATTCCCGCCGGTCAGGCCACCCTTGCCCTGTGCTTGCGGTACTGCGCCATCCACGTATCGGCGAAGCGCAGCACATCGTCTTCCATTGTCCCCGGCCCGATGGAGACCCGGATCGCGCAACCCGCGGCCACTTCGTCAAACCCCATCGCACGCAATACCCGGCTGGACTTCACCTTGCCGGAGGAACAGGCCGAACCCGCCGAGACGGCATATCCCGCAAGGTCCATCTGCATCACCTGGGTTTCGCCCCTCCACCCCGGCACGGCAATGCACGAGGTGTTGGGGAGTCGCCTGGCCGATTTCCCGACAAAAATAATATCTTTTCCAGCAGACGCCAGTGCTTTTTCTAGAATGTTTCTAAATTCTTCAACCCGTTCCCACGCACCATCGGCAAGATCGCGCGCTGCGGCCTGCGCCGCGGCGGCGAATCCGGCAATGCCGACAAGGTTTTCCGTCCCCGCGCGCCGCCCCATTTCCTGCCCGCCGCCACGGATTCGCGCCTTTACGTCCAGTCCGCGTTTCAGCACGAGCGCGCCGATTCCCTTCGGTCCGCCGATCTTGTGGGCAGAAATCAGCGCCATCTCGCAACCCGACCAGTTGAAGCTGACCGGGATTTTGCCGAATCCCTGTGTCATGTCGCTGACAGCCAGCCCTTCGGGAAGGGTCTGGACAACACCGGTTTCCGAATTGGCCAGTTGCAGGGTTGCGCCGGCGGGGTCGGGAACGGCCACCAGCCCCTCGGGCGAAGCGGGCAGGCTTGGCCCGGTCCAGCTTCCAACCGCATCGTGCTCGATACCGGCACCGGCCAGTTCGCGCCCGGCCAGCGCAAGTGCCGCCGCCTCGGTTGCCCCCGAGGTAAAGACCACATCGGCCCCGTCCGCACCGAAGGCCGAGGCGACCTGCGCCCGCGACCGCTCCAGCAGACCCCTGGCCGCGCGGCCCTCGGCATGCACCGACGACGGGTTGCCGACCAGATCCATCGCCGCCAGCATCGCCGCGCGCGCCTCGGGGCGAAGCGGGGCTGTCGCGTTCCAGTCCAGATAGACCCGGTTCCGTGTCATTTCGCGCGTCGCTTTCGTCTCGGTGTTTGCCGGGCCGGCGCTTTGCGGTCACGCGCCTTCGGGCCTCCGGCTCAGTCCGTGTCGTCTTCCATATGCAGGATCGACGGTACCGCCGGACAGGGGGCCAGATCGTTCTGCACCACGTCCGACAGCCGCGTCTGGTGCAGGAACACGTAGACATGGGCCGAAAGCCCCTCCCACAGCCGGTTGCCGAGCGATTGCGCCCGGCTCCCCGAAACGCCGCCCTTGGCGCCGGCGCCGGTGTGCAGGGCATTCACCGTCTCGTCCACCGCCGC
>NZ_JBKEAE010000205.1:0-4605 GCF_047971885.1 Tropicimonas sp.
ATCTTTTCATCGACGTTTTCGAGCCCATAGGTATCTGCGAACTGCCGGGCAACAACTTTGACGTCCTCCGCCACGAAAGCATTAGAGGCATCAAGCAGCTCCTGCGGCGCTTCGATCACCTCGATCCCGCGCTCCCGTGAGGCGTCGAGCGCTTCTTTCGCAGCATTGTTGTAGCGGATGGAGACATTGGCAGCGTTGCGGGCGGCCGCCTCGAGCAGGAAGGCGCGCTGATCGTCCGACAGCCTCATCCAGGTGTCTCGGTTGATATTGGCCGCACCGGAGCCGGCAAAGACACCGCCTGGCACACCGGTGGTGATGAACTTAGTCACATCGATCAGTTGCAGGTTCAAAAGCTCCGGCGCGGAGATCATGGTGCAGTCGACGACGCCTTGGCTCATTGCCTCGTAGATTTCATTGCCAGGAATAGAGACCTTGGTGCCGCCGAAATGCTCGGCCCAGCGGCCAAAGTTCGATGCACCGGCGCGGAATGTCTTGCCCCTCAGGTCCTCGGCGCTGCGCACCGGGGCGGTGCAGAGCAGCACATAATCCGGCGTCGAGGCGCTGCCGAGGTAGACCTGGTTTTCCCGCGCGAACTGCGCCTGGCAGTCGGGGCAGTTGAGCATCGCGTATTCCGTCAGCGCACCGGCCATCGTGATGGCCGCATCTGCGCCCAGAGTGCCGGAAGTCGCCAGCATGGAGAGATCGGCGGCGAGGTTGGCCTCCGCGAATTCCGCCGGAAAGTACGGCATCAGCACGTACCCCATGTCGGCCAGGCCGTCGCGGATACCCGCGGGGGTTTCCTTGAGGTCCAGCAGCGACATTTCAAACAGCTTCACCGACATTTCGGAGTTCTCGGCGACATCCGCCACGAAGTCCTTCAGGCCTTCATTCACCGGGCCGCCGGGCACGAAACCCGAAGCATAGGTCAGGTTCTGCGCCTGGACCGCAGCCGTCCCTGCGGCACATATGGCGAGTGCCAGTGTCGATTTCGTAATCAAGTTCATAGTCATCCTCCCTATACGGGCCTTTAGCTAACCCGGTTAACCCGCCGCCCCCGCTCCTGCGCAGGGATGACGAAAGTGTTCATTTCGCAGTGAACCCCCCATCAACGGGCAGATCAACGCCCGTCACGAAGGCACTCTCGTCTGACGCGAGCCAGAGCACGGCCTGCGCCACTTCGAGGGGCTGTACAAGCCGCCCGAGCGGAACGGCGGAGGTGTACTTGTCCTCGGCCGCCTTCGCCTCCTCCGCAGAGACACCCCGCCCGGTGAAACCTGCCTTCATCGGCGTTTCGGCAAGTCCGGGGCAAACCACGTTCACGCGCACCTTGTCGGGCGCGAAGGTCTGGCAGAGCGATTTGGTCAGGCCGACGACCGCGAACTTGCAGCTGGAATAGACCGGCGACCAAGCCGACCCGACCATGCCGGAAACCGATGCCGTAAAGACAATTGATCCGCCGCCGCGTTGCCGCATGTATTTCACGACTTCACCGGCGCCAAAACTGGCGGAGCGGATGTTGAGGTTGAGGGCAAGTTCGTATTCCCCCGCATCAAGGCCTTCGATACCGCCGGGACCGGGGATGCCCGCGTGAGCCCAGAGAATATCGATCCCGCCCAGTTTTTCCGCCGCATCATGGATCGATTGTCGCGGGCCGTCGATCGTGCTCAGGTCGGCCCGCACGGTTACAAGCCTGTCCCCCTGTGGATCCAGGTCGACCTTCAGCCGATCCAGCGCGCCTTGGTCGATGTCCACAGCACAGACGCGTGCGCCTTCCTTCAGGAAAAGCTCCACTCCGGCCCGCCCCATCCCCGAGGCTGCGGCCGTGATGACCGCCAGCTTGTTCTCAAGTCTCATCAATCAATCCTCCGTGTCAGTCTGCGTATGCGTCGGGGAAGGTGCCGGTGGTGGAAATCACTGTCGTGCGCGTGTCGAGGTAGGCATCGACCGCCTCCACGCCGTTTTCCCGACCCCAGCCGCTCGCCTTGAACCCCCCGTAGGGCGTGGTCCAGCGGATGTATCGGTAGGTGTTGACCCAGACGATACCCGCCCGGATCTGCGCGGACACCCGGTGCGCCCTCCCGACATCTCGCGTCCAGAGGCCCGCAGTCAGCCCGTAGGCCGTGTCATTCGCCATTGCGACAGCCTCTTCATCGTCATCGAAGGGAATGATCGCAGCGACAGGACCAAAAATCTCCTCCCGGGCGATCCGCATGTCGTTGGAGGCACCTGCAAAGACAGTGGGCTCCACGAAATATCCCTCGGCCAGATCGGGGGCTTCGAGGCGCCGCCCCCCGGCAACCAGTTCAGCCCCTTCGTCGCACCCGATGCCCACATAACGCAGGGTCTTTTCCATCTGCTCGAGGCTCGACTGCGGGCCCATGTGGGTCGACGGATCCAGCGGCAACCCCACCCGGACCTTGGATGCACGAGCTGCGAAGGCCTCTACCACGCGATCATAGATCGGGCGCTGCACCATCACCCGCGATCCGAGCGCGCAGCTCTGACCACAGAGGGTCCAGGCAGAATTGGTGGCCGCGTTCATCGCTTGATCGACATCGGCATCAGCAAAGATGATGTGCGGGGATTTCCCCCCTAGCTCGAAGGTGTATTTTTTGAGGCTCTGCGCGCCGGCCCGAAGGATCGCCCGCGCCGTTTCGCCTTCGCCAGTGAAGGCAATCTTGTCGACACCCTCATGTTCGGCAAGCGCCTCTCCGGCACCGCCACGCCCGTATCCGGGCACGATGTTGACGACCCCCGGCGGGAACCCGGCCTGTTCGAACAGCCGCCCGAGCAAGAGTGCGGTGACGGGCGTCTGCTCCGCCGGTTTCAGCACGACCGTACAGCCCGCCGCCAGCGCAGGGCCAAGTTTCCAACAGGCCGACATCAGGGGCACGTTCCACGGGCAGATCATGCCCACGACACCGACAGGCAATCGCGAGGTAAAGACATGCACGCTGTCGTCCATCGGGATTGATCGTCCGTCGTGCTTGTCCGCGAGCGAGGCGAACCAGTGATAATATTTCGGGTGCATCCCGATATCGGCGCGGGTTTCGCGCAGCGCCCGCCCAGAATCTCGCGTCTCCAGATGGGCAAGTTCCTCCACGTTTTCGGCGTAGAGTTCAGCGAAGCGTCGCATCAGCGCGGCACGTTCATACGGGGGCATGCGCGACCAGGGGCCGTCGAAGGCCGTCCTGGCGGCGGAGACCGCCCGGTCAATGTCCTGCTTGCCGCCGAAGGCAACGCGCGCCCAAACACGCCCCGTTGCCGGATCAATGCTGTCGATCGTGCCACCGTCCACGGGGGGCACCCACGCGCCGCCGATGAACAGGCTGGAGAAACTCTCCACTTTCTCAGGATGGTTCTGGTCTGTAGACACATGCCTTTTCATCACGGCTCCTCCCTTCCGCAATTCCACTCTATCGATCCTATCGACGCATGTGTGAATTCATCAAGGACCTTGCGCCAGAAGAATGATAAAGCCGAAAAACAACGCAAATAACTGATTTTAAAATGAAATATATATTTTTTCGCCCGGTGTCATTTCGGTGTCTGGAAAATCCTTGGGTAACTATTCATGATCGTGAACAGATTTTTCACAATTGAGAATTTGTGATACACTTCAGATTAAAACGTAAAGGTCGATGCGATGAGGGTCAGGCAAGCAGCGAATGTCGTGTCTCTACTGGAGTACTTTGCGATACGCGGAGAACCGGCGACAATGGCAGAGATTGCCGATGACCTGGGCTGGCCCCGGTCGAGCACCTTCAACATCATCGGCACCCTCGTCGAGATGGGTTTTTTCTACGAACCCCGGTTGCGCGGCGGCTATTATCCCAGCCCACGCTGGCAGACCATCTCGCAGGAGATATCGCGCAAGGACCCGATCCCCGATGTCATCCGCGATCTGGCGGACCGGGTCTGTGCGGAGACGGGCGAGACGACGGCCATCGGCTCCATGTCCGGGCAATCTGTCGTATTCATCCACGTGTGCCAGTCCCGCCAGCCGATCCGCTACCACGCCGAGATCGGCACGACGGTACCCTTGCACGCCAGTTCCGCCGGGCGCTCCATCTTGGCGCAGATGGAGCCCGGAGAGCGCGACGCATTCTATCGCAAGCTAGTGTTCAACAAGTTCTCCGAGACCACCCCGATGAGCATCGCGCGGATCGAGGCGGACCTGACGGAGGCCGTGTCGCGCGGCTACCACCAGAGCGATTCCGAATACATCGCGGACCTCACGGGTGTATCGCTGCCGCTAACCTACGGCTGCCGGCGCCTGTCGATCGTGGTCGCAGGCCCAGTGTCGCGCAGCCTATCCCGCCGTCCGCAGACCGCTGAGGTTCTGCGTAAGACGGTCGCAGATTTCGGTCTACAGCTCTGGCCTGAGGTGAACCCTGCCGGGTTGTCCGGAGGCTCCAACGCCTGAATAGGATGGGGCATCATGCGCGAGACAACGAACCAGTATTCCCCGGAAGGGCGCGAGCAACGCCTTGCAGGGAAGACTACACGCCAAGCGACATCGCCTGCGGTCAAGGAGCCGCGCACGGAATCGGCCGCGCTCAAGGAAGTCGTTGCTGATCTGACCCTGGAAAACCGTCCGCTCAA
>NZ_JBKEAE010000004.1:0-4438 GCF_047971885.1 Tropicimonas sp.
CAAGATCGCCGGGCTTGAGGTGCTGCGCATCATCAACGAGCCGACCGCGGCAGCGCTGGCCTATGGCCTCGACAAGAACGAAAGCAGGACGATCGCCGTCTACGACCTCGGCGGCGGCACGTTCGACGTGACTATCCTCGAGATCGACGAGGGCCTTTTCGAGGTGAAATCCACCAACGGGGACACGTTCCTCGGCGGTGAGGATTTCGACATGCGCATCGTCCAGTATCTCGCCGACGAGTTCAGGAAGGAACACGGCGTCGATCTGACCAAGGACAAGATGGCGCTCCAGCGGCTCAAGGAAGCGGCCGAGAAGGCCAAGATCGAACTGTCGAGCTCGCAGCAGACCGAGATCAACCAGCCCTTCATCTCGATGGATCCGAACGGCGGCACGCCGCTGCACCTGGTGATGAAGCTGACCCGCGCCAAGCTGGAAAGTCTGGTGGGCGACCTGATCAAGAAGTCGCTGAAACCCTGCCAGGCGGCGCTCAAGGATGCCGGGCTTTCGGTCGATCAGATCGACGAGGTGATCCTGGTCGGTGGCATGACGCGCATGCCCAAGGTGGTCGAGGAAGTGACCAAGTTCTTCGGCAAGGAGCCGCACAAGGGCGTCAACCCCGATGAGGTGGTCGCCGCCGGCGCCGCGATTCAGGCCGGCGTGCTTCAGGGCGACGTCAAGGATGTGGTGCTGCTCGACGTGACGCCGCTGAGCCTCGGCATCGAGACGCTGGGTGGTGTCTTCACCCGCCTGATCGACCGCAACACGACGATTCCGACCAAGAAGAGCCAGATCTTCTCCACCGCCGAGGACAACCAGAACGCGGTGACGATCCGGGTCTTCCAGGGCGAGCGCGAGATGGCGGCGGACAACAAGCTCCTGGGCCAGTTCAACCTCGAGAACATTCCGCCCGCACCGCGCGGCGTGCCGCAGATCGAGGTGACCTTCGATATCGACGCCAACGGCATCGTGTCGGTCAGTGCCAAGGACAAGGGCACCGGCAAGGAGCAGAAGATCACCATCCAGGCTTCGGGCGGTCTGACCGACGACGAGATCGACCAGATGGTCAAGGACGCCGAAGCCAATGCCGAAGCCGACAAGGGCCGCAAGGAATTGGTCGAGGCGAAGAACCAGGGCGAAAGCCTGCTCCATTCGACCAGGAAGTCGCTTGCCGAGCATTCCGACAAGGTCGATCCGTCGACCGTCGAGGCGATCGAACTGGCCATGGGGCCGCTCGAGGAGGCGATGGAAGGCGACGATCTGGGCAAGATCAGGTCGGGTATCCAGAACCTGACGGAAGCCGCGATGAAGCTGGGCGAAGCCATCTACAAGGCCGAACAGGAAAAGGCCGGCGAGTCCGCGCCCGGTGGCGACGATGACGAACCGCATGGTGTCGACGAGGACATCGTGGATGCCGATTTCGAGGATCTCGGCGACAACAAGCGCTGATGGCGCTACACACCTCCGGGGGGCCGGGCCGGGAAACCGGGCCGGTCCTTGCGTTGGGGGCAAGGGGATAGCAAATGGCCAAACGGGATTATTACGAGGTGCTTGGGGTCTCCCGCAGTGCCACGGATGAGGAAATCAAGAAAGCCTTCCGCCGCAAGGCGCGCGAATTCCATCCCGACAGCAATTCGCACAACCCGAATGCCGAAGCCCAGTTCAAGGAAGCGAACGAGGCATATGACGTTCTGAAAGACCCCGACCGCAAGGCCGCCTATGACCGCTACGGTCATGCGGCGTTCGAAGGCGGGATGGGGGGCGGGCCGCGTGGCGGCTTCCATCAGCAGGGCGATTTCGCCTCGGCCTTTTCCGATGTCTTCGACGATCTCTTCGGCGATTTCATGGGCGGGCGCGGTGGTGGCGGCGCCCGGCAGCGCGCGGCGCGCGGCTCCGATCTGCGCTACAACCTCAGGGTCACGCTGGAGGAAGCCTTTGCCGGCGTCCAGAAGACCATCAACGTGCCGACGTCGGTCGTCTGTTCGGCGTGTTCGGGAACCGGCGCCGAGGGCGGTGCCGAGCCGGTGTCCTGCCCGACCTGTTCGGGCATGGGCAAGGTGCGTGCCCAGCAGGGGTTTTTCACCGTCGAACGCACCTGTCCCACCTGCAACGGGCTGGGCCAGATCATCAAGAATCCCTGTGCCGTCTGCCATGGCAGCGGCCGGGTCGAAAAGGATCGGTCGCTTTCGGTCAACATCCCGCCGGGTGTCGAGACGGGTACCCGCATCCGTCTGGCCGGCGAGGGGGACGCGGGCGCGCGCGGCGGACCGTCGGGCGATCTTTACATCTTCATTCAGGTCGCCGAGCACGACATCTTCCAGCGCGATGCGCAGAACCTGTTCTGTCATGTCCCGGTCAGCATGACCACGGCGGCGCTGGGCGGCGATATCGAGGTGCCGACGATCGACGGTGGCCGCAGCCGGGTGAAAGTGCCCGCCGGCAGCCAGACCGGCAAGCAGATGCGCCTGCGCGGCAAGGGCATGCCGGCGCTGCGCGGCGGCGGATCGGGTGACATGTTCATCGAACTGGTGGCCGAGACGCCGGTCAACCTGACATCGCGCCAGAAGGAGCTTCTGCGCGAATTCGACGAGCTTGGCGCCGAAAACAATCCGCGTTCCAGCAATTTCTTCTCGAAGGTGAAGTCCTTCTGGGAGGAGATGAAGGGATAGTCTGTCGCCCTGTGCGAGCGGCCCTGGTCTGTGATTCGCGCGGGATTACCCTTCGCCTGAAAATCCGAAGCAGTGTGACCCGGCCGGGTTTCCGTAGACCCGAACTCCGGAGCAGGATGGCGCATCCTGCGCAAGACGACGAACGGGCTTTCTGCATGGCGAGCGCCTACCCGCTTGATTGAGCACGAAAATCCCCGACAGACCGGGCTTCGCAACAACACAGGCGGCTTGCAAAGTTATGCTTGCGTTAACGATTGTAAACCGTGTAGTGCGGATCAGGAACGCAGCGATTTGAGTGGATTATGAGTAAGGCGGGTACGATAGACGACCGGACGTTCGCGTCCGCGATGGGGCAGGCGGTTTGGCTGATGTCGATGTCGCCGGACCACCGCGACCTGCCGATCCGCGCGATCGAGACGCGGGTATCGATCCCGCTGCTGCTGGGGCAGTTCCGCGTCTACACCAAGGGCAAGCAGCCGGTGGCCTTCCTGACCTGGGCGACGGTGACCGACGAGGTCAAGGCGCGGATCGGGGCCGGGGAAGTTCCGACGGATATCCGGGACTGGAACGCCGGCGAGAACATGGTGATCGTCGATTGCGTATCGCCGTTCAACGACGGGGCGGTGTTTGCCGATGCGTTTGTCGCGTCACAAAATGAATAATGGTTAACCTCTGTCAGCGTTAAATCATGTGCTTAATTTTGAGCATAATAGAAAATAATCACTCACATACGTAAGAATTCTGGAGGGTAAATGGCACTCGATATTCTGGACTGGACCGACGAAGAAATAATGAATGCGGCACAATCTCTTGGTGCTCGGGCGGATGGTGCGCGGATCATTGGTGTATATTATGAGGTTAGTGCCGGCAAACTTTTCAGCGGAGAATATGTTCGGTTTATTGGCATTGATGTCGAAACCGGACAGCGTATCGTGGCAAATTATGCGGGGGCAACGATCGAGGGAGGGGCGAGTCTGATTCCGGGCACCAACTTTGGCGGGGGCGCATTTGCATTTACCGGAGGCGCCAGACAGTTCAGCGGATTGAGCGTGGGCTGGCAGTTGTCGTCAGGCAATGTGAAGGGCGGCTCGATCAGTCTCGATGGCACAGGGAATACTCTTACTTTCGTTGGGAATAACACTTCCATCGGCTTCAATGTCTCTGGTGGCTACACCTATCATGTAACGGTCGATGGGCAGACCATATATAACTTTGGGAGCCAGCGATATACCCATGACTTCGACGTAACCGATAGCGATCAATATGATCAGGCAATGGCTATCCTGATGAACATCGAAGGGCGTGAGGGCGCCGTTGAGATAAATATGGTTCATCCGGATGGTTATATAATTGTCCAGCGATTCTATATTATTGAGAAAGGGCCGGATGGGGTCAGGGTTGCTCGACATGTTTGGATGGAGGATGAGGATGGAAATCGTGTCCCGGAAAGAATATCGAGGGAGTTTCTTGGACCTACGCCGTGGGATGTCGCCGAGTATTCTAATGGTGAAATAGCCGAAATCGTCTCGTTCCGTGAGTGTTTCCTTACCGCTACGCCGGTCACTCTTTCTGACGGCACGACAAAGCCGATTGAGGCAGTCGTGCCGGGCGATCACGTCCTGTCTTACGATGGCAATGGCAATCTGGTTTCCGGCCGTGTCGTTCGCACGTTCAGCAAGGACGCGAAGCACATTCTCGATTTCTTCGGCCTGATGGTCACGCCGGGGCATGTGATGTTCTGCGCCGACGGCAGGTTTGCCGGCCGGCATGT
>NZ_JBKEAE010000110.1:0-26141 GCF_047971885.1 Tropicimonas sp.
AAGGTGGAAATCCTCAGCCGGAAGAACCACTTCGAACTTGACCGCGAGATCAAGCAGGACATCGCGGCCGGCACGCTCGACTGGTGCGTCGGCTCCAACCACACCAGCTTTGCGCCGCAATACGGCAATATCTATGCCGATCTGCGCGGGCTGATCGCCGAGGATGTGCTGGCGCAATTCGTTCCGCTGGTTCTGGAACACGCCACGGTTGGCGGGCGTCTGGTGCAATTGCCGCGGCATTCGGACGTGTCGAACCTGTTCTATCAGCTTTCGCTCTATGACGATGCCGATCGCGCGGCCGCCTTCGAGGCGGAATACGGCTATCCGCTGGCACCGCCGGAAACCTGGGACCAGGTGCGCGATCAGGCGAAGTTCTTTGCCGATCCCCCCAATTTCTACGGCTTCCAGTATGTCGGCAAGGACGAGGCGGTGACCGGCCGCTTCTACGAGATGCTGGTGGCCAACGGCGGGGCGATGTTCGATGAGGACTGGAAACCGGTCTTCAACTCCGAGGCCGGTGTTGCCGCGCTTCAGTTCTTTGTCGATCTCTACGAGGCCAAGGCGGTTCCGGCAGGTGTGCCGAATTACCTGTGGGACGACACCGGGCTGGGCTTCGGCTCGGGAACGGTGGCGCTGGATCTCGACTGGGCGGGGTGGTCGGCCTATTTCAACGATCCCGACAGTGCGGCGGTCGCCGGAAACGTCGGGGTCATCCGGGCGCCCAAGGGATCGGGCGGGGTGCGGACGGGATGGTCGGGATCGCATACCTTCTCGATCACCGAAAACTGCGACAATCCTGCCGCCGCCGCGTCGTTCATCACCTTCCTGACCGATCACGATCGCCAGATGATCGAGGCCCGGACCGGTCTGCTGCCGACGCGCAGCGCCGTCTGGGAGGATGTGACGGCCGAGTTCGCCGAAGCCGGCAACGATTTCATGGTTCAGGTGTTCCAGACCTTCCAGGCGTCCATGTCGGAAGATGCGTTCACCCCACCCCTGATCCCCGAGTGGATCGAGGTGTCGAACGTGCTCTGGCCGCAGCTTCAGGCGGCGATCGTCGGCGACAAGACGGCGCAGGAGGCGCTGGATTCGGCGGCGGCGGACGCGGCCGAGATCATGCAAGACGCGGGCTACAACTGAGGGCCGGTGGCGGCGAGGGCCATCCGGCCGTCGCCGTCCGTTTCCTCGCCGTGGGACGATCCGGCCACGTTCGGTCCCGGCCCGGCCCCGTCCCGCTCCCGCAAGCCAGAGGCGGATCAGATGCGACGATCTCTGAATACCAGGCGCACGGCCATGACGCCGTTCCTACTGCTGACACCGGCCTTCGTGACGATGCTCTTCGTCGTCGCGTTCCCGCTGGGGTTCTCACTCTACACCAGCCTGACCGCCTATCGGCTGACACGGCCCGAAACGCTGTGGAACTTCGTCTGGTTTCGCAACTACGAACGCATTTTCACCGACTGGGATTTCTGGGTCGCCTTCGGGCGGACCATCCTGTTCCTGACCATCGCGCTGAACCTCGAATTCCTGCTGGGCCTCGGCATCGCGCTCCTGATCAGCCGGATCACCTGGGGGCAGCGGACGCTGCGCACGATCATGATGTTCCCGATGATGTTCTCGCCGATCCTCGTTGGCTTCCAGTTCAAGTTCATCTTCAACGACAACATCGGCATCCTGAACAATGCGCTGCAATCGCTGGGCCTGACGGACCGGGCGATCCCCTGGCTGGTCGATGGCAGGCTGGCGATGCTGTCGATCATCTTTGCCGAGGTATGGATGAGCACATCGGTCTTCGCCATCCTGTTGCTGGCCGGGCTGTTCGCCATGCCGCGCGACCCGCTGGAGGCGGCAAAGGTGGATGGCTGCAACCCGTGGCAGGTGTTCCGGCACATCACGCTGCCCTTCATCATGCCGTTTGCCTTCATCGCGATGACCATCCGCAGCCTCGATGTGGCGCGCGCCTATGACATCGTGCAGGTGATGACCGACGGCGGGCCTGCGGGGCGGACCGAGCTTTTGTGGACGATGATCGCGCGGACCGGGTACGAGAACGCGCGGATGGGGCAGGCCAATGCGATGGCCTATGTCTCCACGGTGCTGTCGATCCTCTTCACCTGGTATTTCTATCGCAAGCTGGTGGCGGCGCGCCGCTACATGGGAGGTGTGCAATGAGCGAGGTCGCACCGCGCCAGCCGTTCCTGCGGCAGGCCAGATCCACCGGGCTCTGGCTGCTTACCTTCATCCTGATGGTGGTGATGTGCGTGCCCGGGCTCTGGGTCGTCCTGTCGGCAGTCCGGCCGAACCGCGAAATCCTGGCAAAGCCGCCGATCTGGATCCCCGGAGAGCTTTCGCTGACCAACTTCTCGAAGATTTTCGGGCTTGGCGGCGAGGCGGCGATTCCTGTCGGCGCCTATTTCGTCAATTCCATGGTGATCGCGCTGACCTCGACCTTTGTCGCGCTGCTGATCGGCATGGCTGGCGGATATGCCTTTGCCCGCTACCGGTTTCGCGGCAAGGGCGGGATGTTCCTCGGTCTGATGCTGTTTCGCGCGGTGCCGGGGATCGCGCTGTCGCTGCCGGTCTTCATGATCTGGTCGAAGCTGGGGCTGATCGATGCAAAGCTGGGGCTGATCATCGTCTACATCAGCCTCAACGTGCCGTTCACCATCTGGCTGATCGACGGGTTCTTCCGGCAGATCCCCATGTCGCTGTCCGAGGCGGCGCAGGTCGACGGCTGCACCCGCTGGCAGGCGTTCTGGAAGATCGAGTTTCCTCTGGCCCGTTCGGGGATCGCGGCGGCGGGAGTGTTCGCCTTTCTCACCTCGTGGAACGAATACGCGCTGGCCAGCCAGCTTACCCGTTCCACCGATTCCAAGACGCTGCCGGTGGGTCTGATGGATTTCACGGCACAATTCACCATCGACTGGGCGGGCATGTGCGCGATGGCGGTGATCATCATCATTCCCGCGCTGATCATGACCTTCCTTGTTCAGAAACACCTGATCGCGGGCCTGACCTTCGGCGGGGTGAAAGGATAATACATGGCGGAAATAACGCTGAAGGCGGTCGAAAAACACTACGGTGCGCTGCGGGTGGTGCACGGTATCGACCTCGACATCGCGCACGAGGAATTCGTGGTTCTGGTCGGCCCGTCGGGCTGCGGCAAGTCGACGACGCTGCGGATGATCGCGGGGCTGGAGGAGATCACCGGCGGCGAGATCCGCATCGGCGAGCGGGTGGTCAACGACCTGCCGCCGCGCAAGCGCAACATCTCGATGGTGTTCCAGAACTATGCGCTCTATCCGCACATGACGGTGCGCGAGAACCTCGGCTTCGGCCTCAAGATCGCGGGGCAGGGCGCCGACATGATCGCCGGGCGGGTGGCCGAGGCGGCGGATATCCTTGGTCTGGCCGAGCTTCTCGACCGGACTCCGGCCGAGCTTTCGGGCGGCCAGCGCCAGCGCGTCGCCATGGGGCGCGCCATCGTGCGCCACCCCGATGCGTTCCTGTTCGACGAGCCGTTGTCGAACCTTGACGCCAAGCTGCGCGGCCAGATGCGGGCGGAAATCAAGAAACTGCACCAGAAGGTGCGCACGACGGTGGTCTATGTCACCCACGACCAGATCGAGGCGATGACCCTTGCCGACCGGATCGTGGTGATGCGGGCCGGTCATATCGAACAGGTCGGCACCCCGATCGAGGTGTTCAACCACCCGGTCAACACCTTCGTCGCCACCTTCATAGGCTCGCCGCCGATGAACCTGGTCCCGGCGCGGATTTCCGGGGGAAAGGTGATCCTGAAGGACGGAACGGCGGTTCCGGTGCCGTCGCGGCTGGCGGGCAACGTTCGCGAGGGGCAGGAGGTGACGCTTGGCCTGCGCCCCGACGATATCTGCCCGGTGGATTTCGGTCTTGGCCAGCCGGTCGAATATGCCGATCTGACCCTGCGTGTCGATATCGCCGAACCGCTCGGCACCGAAAGCCTGATCTACACCCGCATCGCCGGTCAGGACGTGCAGGCGAAACTCTATGGCACGAGGATCGTCGAGGCGGGCGAGGAAATGGTGTTCCGCCTGGCGCTCGACAACGCGCATCTGTTCAATGTCGAGACCGGCCAGTCGGTCATGGCGGCAGTCTGATGGCCAGGATCGTTCACGCCGATCTGTGCATGGTGGACCTGACACCCAAGGTCCGGCGCACCGATGCAATCCAGTCCTTCGTCAGTCAGGAAACACCGATCCTGCGGCTGACCGATGCCGAAGGTGCGGTTGGGACGGGGTATTCCTATACCATCGGCACCGGCGGGCCCGCGGTGATCTCGCTCCTGCGCGAAACCCTGCTGCCCCGTGTCATCGGCCGCGAGGCCGAGGAGATCGAGGGCATCTGGCGCGACCTGCTGTTCGCGACCCATGCGACAGCCGTCGGGGCGATTACCTCGCTGGCGCTGGCCGTAGTCGATACGGCGCTGTGGGACCTGCGCTGCCGGCGGGCCGGACAGCCGCTGTGGCGCATGGCCGGCGGCGCGAAAGAAAGCGTTCCCGTCTACTCGACCGAAGGCGGCTGGCTTCATATCGAAACCGGCGAGCTGGTCGCGGATGCGCTGGCGATGAAAGAGGCGGGCTTTGCCGGATCGAAGATCAAGATCGGCCGGCCGCATCTGGCCGAAGACGCGGCGCGGCTTGCCGCCGTCCGGGCGGCGGTGGGCGATGCCTTCCACATCTTCACCGACGCCAATCAGGGGTTTCTGCTGCATCAGGCGCTGATGTGGGCCGACATGCTGGCCGAGCACGGGATCGGCTGGTTCGAGGAACCGCTGCCGGCCGACGATGTGGGGGCGCATGCCGAACTTTCCCGCCGGTCGAGGGTGCCGGTGGCGGTGGGCGAGAGCCTGTATTCCGCCAGCCAGTTCAAGGACTACCTCGTACAGCGGGCGGCGAGCGTGGTGCAGGTGGATGCGGCCCGCATCGGCGGAATAACCCCCTGGCTCAAGGTCGCGCATCTGGCCGAGGCGCACAATATCGCGGTCTGCCCGCATTTCCTGATGGAATTGCATGTCAGCCTCGTTGCCGCGGTGCCGAACGGCTGGATGCTCGAATACATCCCGCAACTCGACGCGATCACCACGACACGGCTCGACCTGCAAGGCGGGCGTGCCCGTGCGCCGGCTGAGCCGGGGCTGGGGATCGGCTGGGACTGGGAGGCCATCGCGGCGCAGACCGTCGATGGCAGCCGCTTTGCCATCGGAGAAGGCGCATGAAACGATATGGATCGGTGATCTGCGTCCACGAGGCGCAGAAGGCACGATACAGAGAGCTGCATGCCGCGGTCTGGCCCGACGTGCTGCGCACCATAACCGCGTGCAATATCCGCAACTATTCGATCTTTCTGAGAGAGCCCGAGAACCTGCTGTTCGGTTATTTCGAGTATCACGGCGACGATTACGCTGCCGACATGGCAAGGATGGCGGCCGACCCGGTGACGCAGCAATGGTGGGCGGTCTGCATGCCGTGCCAGGAGCCGTTCGAAACCCGGGCCGGGGGCGAATGGTGGGTCGACATGCAGGAGGTATTCCACCATGACTGACGTGCGGATCGCGACGCTCGAAGGTGTCTACACCAGCGTCATCCACGATGTGATGCGGGCGATGGGGCGGCGGAATTTCACCCTGCCGCCACGCATCGCGCCGCTTCAGCCCGAAACCGTGCTGACCGGCCCGGCCTTCACCATCGAGGGCCGGATCGACGAGACCGCCGATGCGCATCAGACATTGCTCGACTGGACAGGTCTGTTGTCGCAGGCGAAGGCCGGCCATGTCTGGGTGAGCCAGCCGAACAACCAGAGCGTTGCCCAGATGGGCGAGCTTTCGGCCGAAACGCTGCACCGCAAGGGTGTGCTCGGTGCGGTGATGGACGGCGGGCTGCGGGACGCGAATTTCATCCTGCGGCTGGGGTTCAGATGCTGGCGCACCTTCCATACGCCGCGCGACGTGGTTGGCATGTGGCGGCCGACAGCAGTGGACCGGCCGGTGATGATCGGCGAATGCCTGATCAACCCCGGCGACTGGCTGCACGGCGACCGTGACGGGATGGTGGTGATCCCGGTGGAAATTCTGGACGAGATTATCGAAAGGTCGGTGGCGGCGATGCAGACCGAAAGCCTGGTGCGCAAGGCCATTCTCGGCGGAACGGACCCGCAGGAAGCCTATCTCCGGCACGGGAAGTTCTGAGCGATGAAAATTGCCGCCCTCGATATACGTGCCTGCCGCAGCGAAGGTACCGCGCTCGGGCTGAAGGACAGCGCCGAGACCGCGCTCGAATTTCTGGTGCTGACACTGCGCACCGAATGCGGTCTTTCGGCCTCGATGTTCGGTTTTGCCGGGCGGTCGGCGCTGGGGGCAGGGCACCTGGCGGCATCGTCGCTGCGTCCGTTCATCGTCGGTCGCGACGCGCGGGCGCGCGAAGCCATCTGGCGGGACTGGCGCAGGACGGACCGCTGGTGGCATCATCTGCCGGTCTACAGCTATGGGCCGCTGGATTGCTGCCTGTGGCTGCTGGCGGCGCAGGCGGCCGGTCAGCCCCTGTGGCGCTATCTCGGCGGAGGCCGGGACACGGTGCCCACCTATGCCTCGTCGCTGGTGCTGGCGGATCCCGAGGCTTATGCGGCGGAACTGCGCGCGGTGCGGGCGGCGGGGTTCAGGGGCTACAAGGTCCATCCGCCCGGGCGCGATCCGGTCGAGGACATCGCCATCCACCGGGCCGTGCGCGACGCGGCGGGGCCGGATTTCCCCCTGATGTCCGATCCGGTGCAGCCCTATACCTATGACGAGGCGCTGCGTCTGGGGCGGGCGCTGGAAGACATGAGCTATCTGTGGCTGGAGGAGCCGCTGCCGGACGAGAATTTTGCCGCGCTGCGCGAACTGACGCGCGCGCTCGATATCCCCGTTGTCGGCTGCGAGGTGCTGGCCAGGCATCCGTGGTCGGTTGCGGAATGCGTGGCGACGCGGGTGGTCGATGCAGTTCGGGCCGATGTGAGCTGGTCGGGCGGTGTGACCGGGGTGCTGAAAACCGCCGCCCTGGCCGACGCGTTCCATATGAACTGCGAACTGCATTCGACGATCTTTCACCCGCTGGAACTGATGAACCTGCATTGCGCCGCAGCGGTGGGTAACAGCGGCATGTTCGAACTGCTGTGGCCGATGCAGCGCTTCGCCATCGGTCTGGCGGGTGAACTGCCGGTCGAGGACGGGATCGCGCACCTGCCGGAAGGCCCCGGCCTCGGCATGGAACTGGACTGGAACTTCATCGAGGAGACGACGATTGCAATCCTCTGACGACACCGATCCGCGGCTGATGCTGCTGTCCCCGGGCGACAGTGTCTATGTGCTGCGCGACCAGATCGCCACCGGCGAGACGATCCGGCTGCAGGGGCGGGCCGTGCGGGTCGGGCAGGCGCTGGGGCTGGGCCACAAGATCGCGCGCGTGGTGCATGCGCCGGGCGACAAGGTGGTAAAATACGGCGCTCCGCTAGGAACGGTCACCGCGCCCATCGCGGTTGGCGAACATGTGCACACGCACAACCTGACAAGCGATTATACCGTTTCCCATACCCTCGATCCGGCGCGCGGGCAGGCGGAGGGCGGTTGAGCATGCGAGGCTGGCAGAGAGAGGACGGGCGCAAGGGTATCCGCAACGTGGTGGCGGTAGCCTATCTGGTGGAATGCGCCCATCACGTGGCGCGTGCCATCGCCGGGGTCGATCCCGACGCGGCGCATGTAATTGGCTTTCCGGGCTGTTTTCCCAACGAATATGCCCAGAAGATGATGGAGCGGCTGTGCACCCATCCCAATGTGGGGGCGGTGCTTCTGGTGAGCCTCGGCTGCGAGAGCTTCGACCGCTACGCGCTGGAACGGGCGGTTCGGGCGTCGGGCCGGCCGGTGAAGGTGCTGACCATTCAGGCCGAGGGGGGAACGCGCGCGACCATTGCCGCCGGCAGGGACTGGGTTGGGGCAAGGGCGGCGGATCTGGCCGCAGAACCGACGGTGTCGATGTCGGTGAGCGAACTGGTGGTGGGAACGGTGTGTGGCGGTTCAGACGGAACCAGCGGGATCACCGGAAATCCGGCGGCGGGGCTGGCCTTTGACCGGCTGGTCGCCGAGGGTGCGACCTGCATCTTCGAGGAGACCGGCGAGTTGATCGGATGCGAGGCGATCATGGAGGCGCGGGCGGCAACGCCGGCGCTTGCGCGCGAATTGCGGTGCAGCGTCGCCAAGGCGGCACGCTATTATGCGACACTTGGATATGGCTCGTTCGCCCCCGGCAATGCCGACGGTGGACTGACGACGATCGAGGAGAAATCGCTTGGCGCCTATATGAAATCGGGTCAGTCGCGGATTTCGGGGCTCATCAAGCCGGGTGACATTCCGCCCGCCGGCGGGCTTTACCTGATGGATGTTGTGCCCGACGGCGAGGTGCGGTTCGGCTTCCCGAACATCTCGGACAATGCCGAAATCGTCGAGATGATGGCCTCGGGGGCGCATGTGACCCTGTTCGTTACCGGGCGCGGGTCGGTGGTCGGGTCGGCGATATCGCCGGTGATCAAGATCGCGGCGAACCCGCACACCTATCGCCGGCTCGCCGACGACATGGATGTCAACGCCGGCCGCATCCTGGAAGGTGCGGCGACACTTTCCGAGGTGGGGCGCGAGATCTATGACAGGATCGTGGCCATCGCCTCGGGCGAAAGGAGCCGGTCGGAGGATCTGGGCCACCAGGAGTTCATCCTGACCTACAAGAGTTTCGAGCCGATCGGACCTGCCTGCCTGCCGGTCTGAACGATGTGCGGGGCGCACAGGTCGCCCGAAGGAAGGAAAGGGACGAAATGGGACGGCTGACGGGCAAGACGGCGGTGGTTACCGCCGCGGCGCAGGGGATCGGGCGGGCGAGCGCGCTGGCCATGGCGGCGGAAGGGGCGCGGGTCATCGCGACCGATGTGAACACCGAGGCGCTTGCCGGAATCGCCGGCGACGGGATCGAGACCCGGCACCTCGACGTGATGGATCCCGACAGTATCGCCGGGGCGGTGGCCTTTTGCCCCGGCCCCGACATCCTGTTCAACTGCGCGGGATTCGTCGCCAACGGAACCATCCTCGAATGCAGCGAAAGCGACTGGGATTTCTCGGTGGCGCTGAACATGACGGCGATGTTCCGCATGTGCAGGGCGTTCCTTCCCGGCATGCTGGACAATGGCGGCGGGTCGATCATCAACATGTCCTCGGTCGCCTCGTCGGTCATCGCGGCGCCGAACCGCTTCGTCTACGGCACTACCAAGGCCGGGGTGATCGGGCTGACCAAATCCATCGCCAGCGATTTCATCGGTCGGGGAATCCGTGCCAATGCGATCTGCCCCGGGACGGTGGAAAGCCCCTCGCTCGAGGGGCGGCTGAGGGCCACCGGCGATTACGAGGCCGCGCGCGCGGCGTTCATCGCCCGCCAGCCCATCGGGCGGATCGGTCTTCCGCAGGAGATCGCGGCACTGGTGGTTTATCTGGCCAGCGACGAGTCCGCTTATACAACGGGGCAGGCGCATATCATCGACGGCGGCTGGGCGAATACCTGAGGGAGAAGACATGAAACTGCTGAGATACGGTGCGCCGGGCGCCGAGAAACCGGGAATGCTGGCCGCCGACGGAACGATTCGCGACCTGTCGGGCGTGGTGGCGGACATCGCCGGCGATGTGCTGACCGACGAGGGGCTGGCGGCGATCCGCGCCCTCGACCCCGCCAGCCTGCCCGCGGTAAGGGGCGACACGCGCCTTGGCCCCTGCGTGGCGGGGACGACAAAGTTCATCTGTATCGGCCTGAACTATGCCGATCATGCAGCGGAATCGGGGATGGAGGTGCCGCCGGAGCCTGTCATCTTCATGAAGGCCAACAGCGCGATCTGCGGCCCCAACGATCCGATCGTGATACCGCGCGGGTCGGAAAAGACCGACTGGGAGGTCGAGCTTGCGGTCATCGTCGGGCGCAGGGCGAAATACATCCCGGAAGCCGATGCGATGGACCATGTGGCGGGCTTTGCCGTCACCAACGATGTCTCGGAACGCGCGTTCCAGATCGAGCGCTCGGGCCAGTGGACCAAGGGCAAGAGTTGCGACAATTTCGGCCAGATCGGCCCGTGGCTGGTTACCCGCGACGAGGTGGCCGATCCGCAGAACCTCGGGATGTGGCTCAGGGTCAACGGCCGCACCATGCAGAACGGCTCGTCCCGCACCATGGTCTACGGGGTGAGGCATCTGGTGAGCTACCTCAGCCGGTTCATGACGCTGCATCCGGGCGATATCATCTCGACCGGCACGCCCCCGGGAGTGGGGCTGGGGCTTAAACCGCCGCAATATCTCAGGGCCGGCGATATCGTCGAACTGGGTATCGAGGGGCTGGGTGAGCAACGCCAGGACGTGATCGCCGACTGACCAGCCGGCAGAGGAGGCATTGCCGGGCACAACCGGGGGAGGGCACCCATGGACTATATCGACACCCACCTGCATCTGATCGCACGGGATCGTTTCACCTATGGCTGGGCTGATGCGGTTCCCGTGCTGGCGGAGGGCAGTTTCCTGTTGTCCGATGCGCAGCGGCAAACGGGCGGCCGCGTCGCGGGCTGGATTTTCATGGAAACCGCCGTCGACGATGTGCACTATCCGGCCGAGGCGCGGTGGATCCGTTCGCTGATGGATCGCGAACCGCGGCTGCTGGGCCAGATCGCGTCCTGTCGCCCGGAAACGGACCGGGGCTTCGATGCGTGGATCGAGGAGGCCGACGATCTGAATATCGTCGGTTATCGCCGCATCCTGCATGTGGTTGACGATGCCCTGTCGCAGAGCGAGACGTTTCGCGCCAATCTGCACAGGATCGGCGCGGCGGGGCGGGTGTTCGACATGTGTTTCCTCGCGCGGCAATTGCCGGTTGCGCTGGAACTGGCGCTGGCCTGCCCCGATGTCTCGCTCGTGCTGGACCATTGCGGTGTGCCCGATATTGCCGGCGGCGGTCTCGATCCGTGGCGGGCGGACATGACTGCGCTTGCGTCGCTTCCCAACGTGACCTGCAAGCTGTCGGGCATCATGGCCTATTGCACCCCGGGTCAGGCGAACGAAGCGGCGCTCAGGCCCTTTTTCGACCATGTACTCGGGGTTTTCGGGCCAAAGCGGATGCTCTGGGGCAGCGACTGGCCGGTGGTGAACATGGCGGACGGGCTGCCGGACTGGCTGGACATGACGGATACCCTGCTTTCCGGACTCTCGCCCGCCGAAGCGGCGGAAATCGCATCGGGAACGGCGGCGCGGGTCTATGGGGTGAGGGCTCCGGAAAGGGACCGTCGCTGAGGCGGCCGGCTGTCCTGCCGGGCGGCCATCGTCAGGCGCTGTCGCGCGCGACGATCTCGCCGCGGAACAACCGGCTGAAATCCCGTTCCTTCCTGCTTTCGAGCACTTGGACAAGGTATTCCGCCATCTCGGTCAACGGTTGCCGGTAGGTGGTCAGCTGATAGGTCATGCTGTCGGCCTGCGGCACGTCGTCGAAGCCGGTAACGGCGATATCCTGTGGAACGCGCAGGCCAAGCTTGTGGCGGACCGCATCCATGGCGCCGATCGCCAGGGCGTCGTTCTCGCAGACGAGGATATCGGGCAGGTCGTCGCGTGTCCGCCCCGCAAGCGCGCCGGTGACGGCATTTGCGGAGAGCGTCGGATCGTAGGTGGCGACGGATATGCATTCGGGTTCGGTACCGAAACGGTCGCGCCAGCAGGTGAAAAAGGTCTCCTTGCGCTTCAGGTGGGCCGATTGCGTGCGCTGCCCTGCCACGAACATCGGCCGCCGGTAGCCGCGTCCGGCCACATACCGCGCAATCTCCTTCATGGCATGAACGTCGTCCACGGCGATGCTGATCGTGTCGGGATTCCGCGAGGTGCGGGCAAAGATGATCAGCTTGCGGATTCGCCGGGCACCCATCGCCGTTTTCAGCATCTCGTCATCGAACTGCATCCCGATCAGGATCACCGCGTCCACCCGGCGCTGGCTGGCGTTGAGCAGCGCGGGCTCGGCATCGTCCCTGTCGAGCGTGTTGACGAGCAGGGTATCCCAGCCCTCGCGGCGCAATATGCGCGTCAGTCGCTCCATCATGACCAGTTTGTGCGGGTTGGCGAAATCGTCGACCAGCAGCGCCACCAGATAGGAGCGGTCCGAGGCCAGACTCGCGGCATGCAGATCGGGAACATAGCCGAGCGCCGCTGCCGCCTGCATGACCTTTTTGCGGCTTGCGGACGAGATCGAGGCATCCTTCTTGAACGCCCGGTTCACCGTCCAGCGTGAAACCCCGGCCGCGACCGCCACGTCGTCGGCGGTCACGTTTCTTGTCGGTGATGCCCGTTCTGCCGGTGCCATAGGGGGGTTCCTTGCGATATCCGGACCGTTGTCGAAACACTTCTATCCTGATTGGGCCGCATTGCCAAAACAGATTTGCACGCGCGTGCAAAAATTGCTTGCACGCGCGTGCAAAATCGACGAGCCTGATGTCCGAAAGCGGCGGGTGGCCGCGATTCGGGAGGATGACATGCTCAGGGTTGGGTTGCTTGGCGCCGGCCGTATCGGTCAGGTGCATGCGGTGAATATTGCCGGTCACGACCGGAGCGCGCTGGTTGCCGTTGCGGACGTGAACACCGAAGCTTCCGGCAAGCTGGCGGCACAATTCGGCGCCGAGGTGCGGACATCGGAGGAAATCCTTGCCGACAGCGGTATCGACGCCGTTCTGGTGGCGACCTCGACCGATACCCATTCCGATCTGATCGAGGCCGCAACCGCTGCAGGCAAGGCCGTGCTGTGCGAAAAGCCGGTCGATCTGTCGCTGGCGCGGGCAAAAGCCTGCAAGGTAAAGGCAGATGCAAGCAGCGTGCCGGTGATGATCGGGTTCAACCGCCGCTTCGACCCCAACTTCGCCACCCTCCGGGCAGCGCTCGCAGCGGGAGAAATCGGCAGGGCCGAGCTGCTTTCGGTCACTTCGTTCGATCCGTCGCCGCCGCCGTTGTCCTACATCAGGGTCTCCGGCGGATTGTTCCGCGACATGATGATTCACGATTTCGACATGGCCGGCTTCATCATGGGCGACGCGCCGGTGCGCGTGCATGCGGCCGGGTCGTCCATCGTCGATCCTGCGATCGGTGCCGCAGGCGATGTCGACACCGCCGTTGTCACCCTGACCTACGGCGACGGACGGCTGGCGGTGATCAGGAACAGCCGCCGGGCGGTTTACGGCTACGATCAGCGGCTGGAACTGCTGGGGTCCGGCGGTCTGCTGTCGGCGGCCAACATGCTGGAAAACACGGTCTCGAAAGCGACGGCGCAGGGTGTTGTCAGCGCGAAGCCGCTGTTCTTCTTCCTCGAACGCTACATGCCCGCCTACGCGGCCGAATGGAGCGCCTTTGTTGCGGCGGTGCTCGACGGTGGGGAGGTGCCGGTGACGCTCGACGATGGCATCCGGGCGCTGGCGCTTGCCGAGGCGGCGACGCAATCCGCCCGGACCGGTCGGCCGGTCGTACCGGAAATCTGAGTGAACGAACCGGCAATCGCGCGGTATTGCCGACCCGCGCGATGCCACCGCCCCGGAGGAGGGTGACGGGTCCCGAAACGGGGCCGGGATTGGCCTGTCGGCATCAATGACCGCGCGGAAGGTTTCCTGCCGGCCGAAAGATCTGTGAAGTGAGGAGAATCCAGATGAAGAAGCTTGTTTCAGCTTCGGCGCTTGCCATGCTGATGTCCACCGCCGCCCAGTCCGAGAACCTCGGCATCACGATGGGTACCTTCGACGACAACTTCATGACCCTCGTGCGGACGGCGATGCTGGCCCGCGCCGACGAGATCGGTGGCATCGAGGTGCAGGTCGAGGATGCGCAGAACGATGTCGGCAAGCAACTCAACCAGATCCAGAATTTCGTCGCGTCCGGGGTCGATGCCATCATTGTCACCCCAGCCGATACCGACGCGACGGTTGCGATGTCGAACGCGGCAGAGCAGGGGGGCATCCCGCTGGTCTATGTCAACCGCGAGCCGGTCAATATCGACACCCTGCCCGACAATCAGGCCTTTGTCGCCTCCGACGAGATCGAGGCCGGCCGCCTGCAGGCGCAGAGGGCATGCGCGTTGCTGAAGGAACAGGGCAAGACCGACGGTGCGAAGGTCGTCGTCATCATGGGCGATCTGGCGCATCAGGCATCGCGGTTGCGCACCCAGGGGGTCGAGGATGTTGCCGCAACCGGGGAATGCGGTTTCATGGAGGTGGTCGAAAAGCAGACGGCGATGTGGTGGCGGACACCGGCGGCCGACCTCATGACCAACTGGCTGACAGCAAGCGTCGCCTTCGACGCCGTGCTGGCAAATAACGACGAGATGGCGATCGGCGCGATCCAGGCGCTCAAGGCGGCCGGAATGCCGATGGAGGATGTCATCGTCGGCGGGATCGATGCGACGGCCGATGCCGTCGCGGCGATGAAAGCGGGCGATCTGGACATCACCGTGTTCCAGAACGCCGCCGGGCAGGCGCATGGCGCCGTGGATGCGGCTATGGCGCTCGCCGGCGGCGAGGATGTGGAGCAGAAGGTCTACATTCCCTTCGAACTGGTCACGCCGGCAAACGTCGACAGTTACGCAGCGGTCAACTGATGGCGCGCGGCCGGAAACGGCCGCGAACCCGCCCATGGCTGAAAGGACAGCGATCATGTCACACTTCACGCTTGCCGCCTGCGCCGAGATGATCTGGCGCGACAGACCCATCGAGTGGCGGTGTTCCCGTCTGACCGAGATGGGGTTCCAGGTTGGCCTGTGGAACTGGCCCGATCACGATCTGGCGAAGCTCGAGGCCAGCGGTGCCACCTTTTCCATCATGAACGGCTATCTGACCGGACGACTGGCCGACGACGAGGGCGCCGACGAACTGCTTCGATCCGCGCGCGAGACGGCGCGGGTGGGCAAACGGCTCGGTGTCGCACGGCTGAACCTCCATGGAACCGGCCTCGGCGAGGGGGGTCTGCCGGTCCGGCGCTGCGAGGTCGTCACCGGCGCCATGTGGCTGAAGGCGCGCGAAACGCTGGGCCGTATTGCCGAGATGGCCGAAGAGGAAGACGTTGTTTTCACGCTGGAAAACCTCAACCTGCCGGTCGATCATCCCGGCACGCCGTTCGGACGGGCCGGGGATACACTGGCGCTGGTCTCCTCGGTCAACCATCCCCGATTGCGGCTGAACCTCGATCTCTACCATGTCCAGATCGGCGAGGGGAACCTGATCGAGACCTGCCGTGCCTGTCTGCCATGGATCGGCGAGGTGCAGGTGGCGGATGTACCGGGCAGGTGCGAGCCCGGAACCGGTGAAATCAACTATCCGGGGATCGCACGGGCGCTGGCCGGAATGGGGTATTCCGGCCCGGTCGGGCTGGAAGGCTTCGCAAGGGGCGACCCCGAGGCTGCCCTTGCCGCCTTCCGCCAGGCCTTCACGCTGTAGGCGCGACGCACCGGGCTGGAAATGCTGCCGTAACGGCCTGGGCAACGCCACCGTCAGGCGGCAATCCAACCCGGTACGGCAGCGACTTCGGCCCTGATGAACCCGACCACCGCCTGAACCCGGCGTATCTCGCGCAGGCTTTCGTGGTAGGCCAGCCAATAGGCCCGGCGGACCGATCGGAGCGGCATGATCCTGACCAGATCGGGATCGTCCTGCGCGATGAAGTCGTGCAGAACGCCGATACCCACTCCGGCGCGCACCGCCCGTTCCTGCCCCAGCGCGCTTGCGATGGCGATGTCCGGGCGCAGGCCGCCGAAGAACTCGGCAACGTAATCCAGCGTCCGGGTAAACAGCAGATCGTCGACGTACCCGATCAGCCGGTGGTGCGCCAGATCGGCTTCGGTTTCGGGCCGGCCATGCGAAGCGACGTAGCTGCGCGACGCGTAGATGCTGAGCGAGTAGTCGGTCAGGCGGCTGACGACGGCGCGGCCCCGGTCGGGGCGCCCGACCATGACCGCGACATCCGCCTCGCGCTGCGACAGGGAGAAGCTGCGCGCGACGGGAACGAGTTCCAGTGTCAGATCGGGGTGTCGCTCGGCCAGGGTGCGCAGGCGCGGGGTCAGAAAATGCACTCCGAACCCGTCCGGCGCGCCGACCCGAACCGTGCCGGATACCTGCGCCGCGGCGCCGGTGAACAGGGCCTCGCCCTCCAGCAACGCGCTCTCGGCCCGATCGAGGCGCGCCACCAGTGCCTGCCCTTCGGCAGTAAGCGCGCAGCCCTGAGGCCCGCGTACCATCAGCGTCGTCTGCAATGCCTGCTCCAGACGGGTCAGCCGGCGACTGAGCGTCGACTGGTTCACCCCCAGCCGCGAGGCCGCCGCGAGCAACTGCCCCTCGCGCGCCACCGTCAGGAACATTCGTGCGTCGTCCCAGTCCATCGCTGCTCCGATATGCAAATATGCATAATCAATTTCCGATACTCTCTGTTTTTATGCGCAATTGGCAATACTAAACTTCGGGCAGGCAATTCAGGAGGGAAACGACATCATGACCGAGATCGCACATTACATCGGAAATTCCCGCGTTGAGGGTATGTCCGGGCGCAGCCAGCCCGTCTTCAACCCGGCTACCGGCTCCAGCGACAAGACGGTCGCGCTTGCCTCGCCCGAGGAGGTGAACGCCGCCGTCGCGGCGGCCAGGGACGCATGGCCGGCATGGGCAGCGACCCCGGCGCTGCGCCGCGCCCGCATCCTCGATCGGTTCAAGACGCTCCTGTGGGAGCGTGCCGACGAGCTTGCCCGCGCCATTTCGGCCGAACACGGCAAGACCCACGACGATGCGCGTGGCGAGGTGACGCGCGGGCTCGAGGTTGTCGAGTTCGCCGTCGGCGCGCCGACCCATCTGAAAGGCGAGTTTTCGCAGAATGTCGGTACGGATGTGGATTGCTACAGCATCCGCCAGCCGCTTGGTGTGGTTGCCGGAATCTCGCCGTTCAACTTCCCGGCCATGGTTCCGATGTGGATGTTCCCGGTGGCGCTGGCCTGCGGCAATACCTTCGTGCTGAAACCCTCGGAGCGCGATCCGTCGGCATCGCTTCTGCTTGCCGAATGGCTGGCCGAGGCCGGTCTGCCCGCCGGCGTGTTCAACGTCGTTCAGGGTGACAAGGTGGCGGTGGACGCGTTGCTCGACCACCCGGATGTCAGGGCGATCTCGTTCGTCGGCTCGACCCCCATCGCGCAGTATATCCACCAGCGGGGCATCGCGAACGGCAAGCGGGTGCAGGCGCTCGGTGGTGCCAAGAACCACGCCGTCATCATGCCCGATGCCGATCTCGACATGGCGGCGAACGCGCTGATGGGTGCCGCCTTCGGCTCGGCGGGCGAGCGCTGCATGGCGGTTTCCGTTGCCGTGCCGGTGACCGATGCGGTGGCCGACGCGCTGATCGAAAAACTGGTGCCGAGGATCAGGGCGCTGAAAATAGGGCCGTCGACCGACAGCGGCGCGGAAATGGGCCCGATCGTTACCGAACAGGCGCGCGACCGGATCCGGGGCTATATCGACAGTGCCGAGGCGCAGGGCGCCAGCATCGTGGTCGACGGACGGACCTTCCGGCAGGACAGGCAGGGCTACGAGAACGGGTATTTCATCGGCGGCACGCTGATCGACAACGTGACCACCGACATGACGGTCTGGCAGGAAGAGATCTTCGGCCCTGTCCTGTCGGTGGTACGCCGCGAATCCTATCACGATGCGGTCGGGCTGATCGGCGAATGCCCCTATGCCAATGGCACGGTGATCTTCACCCGCGATGGCGACACCGCGCGCCTGTTCGCACAGGATATCGAGGTTGGCATGGTCGGCGTGAACGTTCCGGTGCCGGTTCCGATGGCGTTCCACAGTTTCGGCGGCTGGAAGGCGTCGATCTTCGGCGATTACGCCGTCCACGGGATGGAGGGCATCCGGTTCTACACCCGGATCAAGACAACCACCCAGCGCTGGCCGACCGGTCATCGCAACGAGCCCGATTTTGCCATGCCGACGCACGGCTGACCGGCGAAGGACTGATCGCACAAGATCCGACCGGCCCCATTTCCGTTGCCTGCCGAAGGCTGTCGCCCTCGGCAGGCATCATTTGGTCACGAGGCAGGGAGACCGTCGCGGGAAGACACTCGCGTGATGTCCTGACCAAAAAAAACACGACTGAGACAGACCGTTCGCAAGAGGCGGCGATGCGGGCGGGCATCATGCCGCTGTGGCAACCCGGAGCATCAGCCGCGCCTCGGCGATCAGCGCGATCAGGATGTCGACATGGCGGGTCACCGAATAGGTGGTGTCCCTGTCGCGGCGCGCGCGGTCGAGATCGGCTTCCAGCGACATGAGGCGGCGAACCGCGCGCTCGGGCGCCGGCAGTTCCTCGCAATGCGCAATGCGCTTCAGATCCCTGGCCCTGTTGTAGGATCGCGCCCCGGCGCGCGCGGCGCTGATCAGAAGGCTGGGCCGGCGCAGTGCCCGCAGGGTCTTGGTGAATTCGTTCATGTCGGTTCTCCCGTGTGATCGGGCGAACCGTGGCACAGTTCCGGCGCCGTTGCGGCATTGCCGGAAACAGCGCGCGCAACCGTTAGAATTCCTTGCAAATTTTAATCTCTTTTGGCGGCAGGTACTGAAATTTACTTCTGCGTAACCAAAAAGACACTAGGTCTATCAGTCGCCGGAGGGGATGCCGGTGGGGCACATACGGGAAAAAATGGAACGTCGAGCGCAGCAAAACCATGCGGGGAACCTGCCCGCGTGGGTTCCGGAAGCGGCGATGCACTATCTCCAGCATACCGAGCAGGGTCTGTCGATCCGCGCGGTCGCCCGTGCCGAAGGCTGCCATGCCTCCACAATCCTCAGGCGCATACGGCGGTTCGAGCAGAAGCGCGACGATCCCCTCGTGGACGAGGCGCTGTCGCGGCTCGGCGAGGTGCATTTCAGGACCACGAAGAGAAGCGAACGTTCGGGACCTGAGGAGATTGCCACGATGACCGCTCATTTCACACCTGTCGACGCCCCGTGCACCGTCTGCGACGAGACCACGGTGAACCGGGAGGCAAAGCGCATCCTGCGCCGGCTTTCCGAGACCGGCGCGCTGCTTGCGATCGCCCCGGACATGGAAAAGGCGGCGGTCCTGCGCAACGGCCCGGACGGGCGCGCAACGCGTATCGCGGTGGTCGACCGCATGGTTGCCCGGGCGTTCGCGCTCAAGGAGTGGATCGCCTGCAAATCTGCCGGCCGGGTCGGAACCTATGCCATCACCCCGGCCGGCCGTTCCGCGCTGAAGCGTCTGCTGAGCGAGGACTGCCGCCACACGAAGGGCTTCGCCGAGGCTGCCATGCCCTTTGCCGAGCAGCACCGCGAATGGGGGCACAAGGTCGTTCTGGGCGACGACGGAACCCGGCCGCGCCGGGTGCGCTACAACATGGCCGAAAGCCCGGTTGTAACCTTGTCGCGCCGCCGCGAGAAAGACGGCACGCCATTCCTCAACCGCGAGCAGGTTGTCGCGGCCGAGCGTCTGAGGGAAGATTTCGAACTGGCGCAGATGGGGCCGCGCGTCACCCAGAACTGGGAGCGCTTCCTGACCGGCGGCGCCCGTGGCGGCTTTTCGACGGGCGGCCCCGGCACCGGCCCCGAAAGCGCGCGTGAACGGGTTGCGCGGGCGCTCGAATACCTCGGCCCCGGGCTGGGCGACATGGTTCTGCGCTGCTGCTGTTTTCTCGAAGGGCTGGAGGCAACGGAAAAGCGCATGAACTGGTCTGCGCGTTCGGGCAAGATCGTCCTGCGCATCGCCCTCGACCGTCTGGCACGCCATTACGAACGTGAATATGGCCCGGGGCGCGACCTGATCGGCTAAAGCGTCTCACCGGATCGAAACCCCGCAACGATGCGCGGCGGTGATTTCGCGCATGCACATTTGCCACTCTGCGACGGTGTAAACGGGATTGCCGCCGGAAGCGCTTGCGCCGTCGCCGGAACATGTGCTGGATCCGGTGACCGCCAGCATTGTGCAAGCCTCGTACCGGATGATCGCCGAGTGAGGGCTTGGGTGTGCATACTTCAGTTCAGGAATTCCCGGAGGGGTTACGCAACCGGCGCCAGAAGCGGTGTCGGCGCAGACCGGCCGCAGGCCGGCAAGGCCGAATCCTCTTGCCGGCAACCTGTGAAAGGAACCGCGCGTGCTGACGGTGAGAGGCGTTTGGAAAACCTATGACGGCGGTATCCGGGCTTTGCAGGATGTCTCGCTTGATGCGGGGCGCGGTGTCTTTGGATTGCTGGGGCCGAACGGGGCGGGCAAATCCTCGCTGATGCGCACACTGGCGACTCTGCAGCGACCCGATTCCGGGTCGGTTTCCCTTGACGACACGGATCTGCTCGCCGATCCGTTTCGGGCGCGCCGCCGGATCGGCTATCTGCCGCAGGACATGGGGGTCTATCCACGTGTGACGGCAGGCGAAATGCCGGAATATCTTGCCGGCCTGAAGGGGATCGGCGGCAAGCGGCGCCGGCAGGAGGTTTCACGGCTGCTCGAACAGGTCAATCTTGCCGATCTCGCGGATCGCCGGCTCGACACCTTCTCGGGTGGAATGCGGCGGCGCTTTGGCATAGCCACGGCCTTTCTCGGGGCGCCCGAACTGGTGATCGTCGACGAACCCACCGCCGGGCTCGACCCGTCGGAGCGGCGGCGCTTCCAGTTTCTGCTGGCTGATGCCGCGCAAAGCTGCGTGCTGATCCTGTCCTCGCATATCGTCGAGGACCTTGCCGGCCTGTGCACCGACATGGCGCTGATGAACCGCGGTCGGATCGTCGCCACCGGTGCGCCGCGCAAACTCGTCGGGAAACTCGATGGCCGGATCTGGCAGCGTGGGGCAAAATTCGGCGAACTGGCGGCGCTGCAATCCCGGCACACCGTGCTGTCATGGCGGCCGTCGCAAGGGGGGCTGGCGGTACGCGTTCTGTCCGACATCTCTCCCGGACCGGACTTCGAGCCAAGCGACCCCGATCTCGAGGACCTGTACGCCGCCCGAATGCGCGAGGCTGCGGAGTGAGGGCATTCATTACCCAGATGCGCATGGAATGGCGCCTGCAATGGTCGCGCCCCTTCGTCTGGTTCTGCCTGATTGCGTCGCTGCTGCTGGCTGCCGCCGCAACGGTGGAGAACGCCTATGGCGTACGCGGTTTCGGCTGGGTCAACGGCGGTGATGCGATCGCCACCCGCGCGCTGATGCTCAGCGTTCTGGGGGTGATCGTTGCCGCCGGTGTCGTCGGCGAGGCGATGAGCCGCGATCGCAGCGCCGGAACCGGGGAGATCATGCTGATGACCGGTGCCGGCCCGGTGCCATACGGGCTCGGGCGTTTCGCCGTCGCCTTCGCCGTGGTGCTGCTGATCGGCTCCATGTTCGTGCCCGGCATGATGCTGGGCACCCTGGTGCCGGGCATTCCCGAGGAGCGCCTCGGCCCCATGGTTCCCGGTCATTATGCGCGGGCGCTGGTCACCTATATTGTGCCCAATCTGCTGCTGGTTTCCGCGCTGGTCTATGCCGTTGCCGCGCGCTGGCAGAGCCAGACGGCGGCCTTCATGGTCGCGCTTGGCCTGATCGCGCTCTATGCCACCGCCCTGATGCTGCTTGGCGAGGATATCTATCGCCACGACAGGTTTGGTCTCTATGCGCTGATCGACCCCTACGGGAATATCGCCGGTGCCGAGCATTCCATGACCTGGACGGTGGCGCAGAACAACACCCGCTTCCGCCCCCTTGCCGGAATGCTGCTGCTGAACCGTCTTCTGTGGCTTGGTGTATCGTTTTCCCTTCTCGTGATCGGAACGCTGACAATCCCGCGCTATCTGCAACAACCGCGCCAGCGCAGGCGGCGCGCCGGTGGCGGGCGCTTTCCCGCCCTGCGCCTGCCGGTTCCGCAGGGCGAACTTGCCCGGATGACGGCGTGGGAGGTCAGGGCACTCTGGCGGCAACCCGGTGTCCTGCTGCTTATGGCCTTTGCCGCCTTCTCTCTCTGGTGGGCGGCAGCGAGCGCGGTGACCTATTCCTATTCCCTGCCCACAACCGACCTGCTGATACACAACACCGGATTCTACTTCGACAAGGTTCTGGTCGTGCTGGTGGTCTGGTGCGCCGGCGATATCCTGTGGCGCGAACGCCAGCATCGCGTTGACGAACTGATGGATGCGATGCCGGGAACCGATGCGGCGCGGCTGCTTTCCCGGACCTTCGCGCTGCTGCTGATCGTCCTTCTGTTCTGGACGCTCTCGGTTCTGGTCAATCTGGCCTATCAGATCGCGCAGGGGTTTTACGATTTCGAATGGCGGCTCTATCTGGCCGATACCTATCTGGTCAAGGCACCCTATTTTCTGTGGATGGCGGTGCTGGCGGTTGCGCTGCAGGTCATCGTCCGGCAACGCTTCATTGCCATGGCGCTGGCGCTCATGGTCTACCTTTCCGCACCGCTTCTCGATGCCCTGCACCTCTATCACCCGCTCTACCGCTTTGGCGAGACAGGGTTTTCTGGTATTCGCCGATGGACGGCTACGGCCATTTCTGGCGCGGACACCTGTGGATGCTGGTCTGGTGGTCGCTCGCCTGCGTGCTGATCTGGCTGATCGCATGGGGGTGTCATGCCCGGGGTGTCGCGCCGCCGCCGCGTATCGGGCTGTTGCGGGAACGGCTTCTGCGCGGGCGAGGGCGGGCGGTTCTGAGCCTTGTGCTGATCGCCCTGGCCCTGACCGGCGGCGCCGTCATCTGGCAGTCCATGGTGCTGCACCGCTGGCCACTGTTCGACGAAAGCCACTACATGGCAGAGATCGAGAAGCGATACCGCGGCGACTGGGGCGACAGGCCACAACCGAGGATCACCGCCATCAGCGGGCAGGTCGATCTCTACCCCGAGGCGCGGCGTGTCGAGATGCGGGGCGAGGTGACGATGACCAACATGGGCGCGTCCGCGATCGGCGAGGTGATCGTCTTTTTCCACCCGCTGCTGAACCGGGCGGAACTGGCGCTGGAGGATCGGGCGGTTCGCGATGCGCAACGTTCGGTTCCCCATGTCCAGATCTGGCGGCTGAACACCCCGTTGGCCCCTGGCGAGGCCATGCGCGTTCCCTTCCGGACAGAAAGCCGGCCGGACCGGGGTTTTGCCCTTCACAGCCGGCACGACACGATTCCCGATGTGCAATCCGTCGAAATCCTCGGTAACGGGAGTTCGATCCTGAACCTCAACCTGATTCCCGCTCCGGGCTACAGCGAACGGTTCGAGCATAAACCAGCCTGGTTGCGCAGGATGTACGGCCTGCCGCCGGAATGGACGCCGCCATTGTCGGGCCTCGACGCCCGCACAGCGCACGACACGACCCATCTTGGGTGGGTCGAGGAACTGGATATCACCGTCAGCACCAGTGCCGGCCAGATCCCGCTCCATGCCGGCGAGATGGTGGGGGATCTCGGTGTCGCCGACGGACGGCGCAGCATCCGCTATCGCACCAGCCGGCCGGTGCGGGGCTGGGCGGAAATCATGTCGGCCCGCTACGATATCCATGTGGCGGCGTGTAACGGGCTTCCGGCAGTCGAACTCTATCATCACCCGCCGCACGATCATGCGCTGGAACCCATGGCGGATGCGTTGCTCGATGCGATGGCGTATTTTCAGTCGCGCTATGGGCCGCCGCCGTTCGAGACCTTCCGCATGGCCGAATCCTCGCTGCACTACACCGGTTTTGGCGCGCGCGGCGGGCTTGCCTTCGTCTCGGAGGTCATGGGATGGAAATCGGATCTGCGGCGCTCGCATGGCGAGGATCTGCGCAAATATGCAGCCGATCTGATGGGGGTGAGCTGGTGGCTCGACCAGATCATGCCGGCCAACCTGCCAGGTGCGAAATCGGTGCTTTCGGGGCTGCCCTACTGGACCTCGGCGCTTTATCTTCACCGCGCCCGCGGTCCGGCGCTCAGCCGTGAAATGCGCCTGCTGGACATGAAGGAGAGCTATCGCCTGCGCGCCCGGCTGGAGGATGCCGAACTGCCCTTCGCCGAGGAGATGAAGGATTCGACGATGATCCGCACCAAGGGCGCGCTTCATGTGGTCTATCTTGCCGAACTGGTGGGGCAGGAGCGGCTGGAAGCGGCCTTTGCGGGGTTTCTCGACCGCTGGCGCTTCCGCCCTGTGCCCTATCCCTCGGCCGCCGATCTGGTGGCGTATCTCAAGGCCAAACTGCCCGCCACCGCCGCCGGCCCGATCGACGATTTCTTCGCCCACGTCAGCAACTGGCGCCTGCGTGTGCTAGAGGCCAGGGCGTGGCCGGATAATACAGGTGGCTGGAAACTGCACGCCGTGGTGGATGCCGGCAAATGGCGCAGCCGGGGTCTCGGCGACGAGGAGGAAGCGCCGCTGGATACGCCGCTCCCCCTCGTGGCTTTCGGGGGCGCGGGCTATGAAACGGAGAGTATTCTCCGGATGGAATGGTTGTCCTTGCCAGATGGACGCAGTGAAATCACCTGGTCGCTGCGGCAGAAACCGCAGCGCTTCGGCATCGATCCCTACCTCTTTCTGCCCGATTCAAACCCCCACGACAACGTTGCTGAGGTCCGGATCATTGCCGCGCCGAAGCCATGAGCGGTTGTTTACACTTTCCCCGAAAATCAGTATGAAGACTCATCTCCAATTGAAAATATCGGATACGTTTCAGCCAGGCATCCCGATGTCCCCGCCATCGAAATACCGATCATTGCGGATCCGGGATGGTAACGTCGATGGTGGCTGGTGACGTGTTGATGCCCTGGGCCTTTTTCCTGTCCTCCCGGTCATTTCAACGACCCTGCCTCGCCTTCGCTCCGGGCCGGCTTGGTCGCATCACATATGGCCAAAACAAACAGGCTGAAAGGAGCATCCGATGTTCAGCTATATCCAACCATTGACAACCAGACTCGGCGCGGCGGCGATCGCCGTGATGGCCCTATCGACCACCGCTTCGGCGCTGAGCGCCAGTTTCTATGAATATCGCGAGCGTGAGTTCGGCCTTGGTTACGAATACGCCGAGCACTACTCGGTGACCACGACCGATGCGATTGCCACCTTCGACAATCTCACCTTCCATTTCACCAATGCCGAGATGTGGCTGACAGCAACGTTGCCAGTGCCGAGAGCCTGTCGACGTATGGCGACTGGACCATGAGAAAAGACACCGGTGAACCGGGAAGCAGCCCCGATGCTCGCCGGGAGGAGACCTTTTCGCTCAATATCGCCGACGATCAGGGCGACACGCTTCTCTCGGGCGAAGGCGAGTATTACAATCTCGATTTCATGTCGGCCTATACTGCCGGCGTGGGGGGATGGCATACGATCTTCAACCTGAACGAGCAGTCCGGCGCCTATGCGGATGCAACGGATTTTGTTTTCCTCGTCGTCGACTTTCCCCCGACCGACCTACAGACCTATATGTACGGCGGAAACGATCATACCTTCACCACCTCCGCGACGCTCTACAATACGGATGTGGTTGTCACGCCTCCGATCATGACCGCCGCCCTGCGGTGGCGCAACGGCAGGGCCTGACAACGGACAAGCCCGGCGGCGCCGGCCAAAGGCCGCTCGCCGGGCACATCCGTTGCCGGCGCTTACCGTTCATGATGCCTCAAACAGATAGCCTGGCGACACGATAAGAACGTGTTGCCAGGCTACGACTCCCTGATTCCGCGCTGATGCGGTGCCTCCGAAGTCAGTTGAGGCCGAGCATGCCGCGCAGGGTCGACAGGTCTTCAGCCAGCGTGTTGACCTTGGCCGAAAGGACGGTGCGGTCGTCGTCGGTCAGTTCCTCGTAGGAGACGTAGCCGCCGTTTTCCGCCTCGTATTTGGTCAGGATGTCGTAGACCGCCTTGAAGTTCGCATCGGTCGTTTCGACAAATGCCGCATTCTGCTCGGCGATCAGCGGTTTGAGAAGATTGTAAATCTTTTCCGACCCCTTGAAATTCGCCTCGAAATCCCACAGGTCGGTGCGGCTGTAGCGGTCTTCCTCACCCGAGATCTTGGTTGCGGCAACCTCTTCCATCAGCACCGCCGCCCCGCCG
>NZ_JBKEAE010000162.1:0-3610 GCF_047971885.1 Tropicimonas sp.
GCCAGCAGGCTGGTGGGGATCTGCACGAATCGCACGCCCCGGCGCAGGATCGCCGCGGCAAACCCCGCCAGATCGCCGATCACCCCGCCGCCAAAGGCGATCACCATGTCGTTGCGCTCGATCTTCTCTTCCAGAAGCCATTCGACCGTCCGGGTCAGGAAAGACCAGGATTTCGTGCCTTCGCCCGGCGGCAGAATCAGCACGCTGCTGTCGATCCCCTCCTCGTCGAGCGCCGCCCGCAGCGCCGCGAGGTGCAGCTTTGCCACGGTTTCCTCGGTGATGATCGCCACCCTCGGCCGGTTCAGCAACGGCGCGATCCGGTAGCCCGCACGGGACAGGATGCCGGACCCGATACCGATTTCATACGACCTCTCGGCCAACTGGACATGGACGATTTCCATTCGTCAATTCACCTCCAGGACATCCGGGCGCGTCTTGAGTGCAAGTACCACCTGCTCGGCCATGTCGGCAACCGCGTAGTGCGCACGCGCCTTTACCGCAAGATCGGCCAGTTGATAGACAGGTGCCCGCGCCGCATGGATTTCTTCCAGCGTGGCACGCGGGTTCGCAGTACGCAACAACGGGCGCGTGTCCTTATGCCTCACCCGGCTCCACAGAAGGTCGATATCCACATCGAGAAGGACGGAAACTCCGCGGTCGTGGATCAACCGCCTGTTGCGTTCGGCCAGAAACGCCCCGCCGCCGGTCGACAGGATGGCCGGCCTGCCGTCGAGCAGGCGGCCGATCACCTCGCTCTCGCGGGCACGAAAGAACGGCTCGCCGTCGCGTTCGAAGATCTCGGCGATGGACATGCTGGCAGCGGCGACGATTTCGGCGTCGCTGTCGATGAACCGCACCCCCAGCCGATGGGCCAGCGCCGTGCCCACGGCGGACTTGCCGGCCCCCATCATGCCCACCAGCACAACGGTCTTCTTCAATCGCACCCGGCCCTCCGTTGCGGCATCACACCGCCGAGATGAAAATTTCCGGCCCTGAATGGCGTGAATTCACCGGCGATGCCATGTATAAATGGCAGCGATCGCCCAAACGAAGGCGAGCGTCATCAAAGACAGGCAGGATATGTGGCGGCTTATCAAGCTCTTGTTCGTTCTTCTGGTCATCGGCGGCATCGGTCTGGTGGGCTATGCCTATATCGCCGATCTGACACCGGCACAGAAGGAAGTCACCGAAACCATCAAGCTGGGCACGAATTGATCCGATGACCCGCGCAGCGCTGGCAATCTGTCTTGCCGTGACGGGCATAACGGCACAGGCCCTGCCGGCGGGGGCGCAGACGGCGGGGCCGATGTCGGCCATCGACTGGCTGTCGCATTCGCTAGACACGCCGGCGCCGGGCGCGAATGCCGGCCCGGTCAGCGGCGGCATCAGGACCGAGGTCATCTCGGTCCGGCCGCTCGGTTCGCCGTCGCCCGATGGCGTGGGGCTCCTGCCCCGCTCGGTTACCGGGCTTCCGGCGAATCTCTGGGGCGAATCCGACCTGAACACGCTCATCCGCATGATATCGGAATTCCCCATCTCGCCGCTGCCGGCGGTGCAGGACCAGTTCCGCAGGCTGATGCTGGCCGAGCTTGATCCGCCGCGCCAGTCAACCGGAAGGGCGCCGCTCCTGCAGGCGCGTATCGACGCGCTGCTGGCGCGCGGCGCGGTCGAGGAGGCCGAAGCGCTTCTCGAACGCGCCGGCACCGACGAGCCGCAGCTTTTTCGCCGCGCGTTCGACGTGGGGCTGCTGACCGGGCGCGAACAGGCGGCCTGTGCCCGCATGCGCGCGGTGCCGGGGATTTCACCGTCCTTCCCGGTCAGAATCTTCTGCCTTGCCCGCACCGACGACTGGAATGCCGCCGCCGTGACACTGGAATCGGCCAAGGCGCTCGGGCAACTGACACCCGAGGAAGACGCCATGCTGGCGCAGTTCCTCGACCCCGAGCTTGCCGAGGTGCTGCCGCCGGTCGTACCGCCGGCCAGGCCAAGCCCTCTGATGTTCCGGATGATGGAGGCGATCGGCGAATCGCTGCCGACCTCGCCGCTGCCGGTCGCCTTCGCCCATTCCGACCTGCGCCCCATCGTCGGCTGGAAGGCCCGCGTCGAAGCCGCCGAACGGCTTGCCCGCGTCGGCGCGATCCCGGCCGAGGTCCTCGTCGCGATCTACGGCGAGCGCCGGCCGGCGGCATCCGGCGGCGTCTGGGACAGGGTTGCGGCGGTCCAGACACTTGGCGCGGCGCTCTCTGACGGCGACGCGACACAGGTGGATCAGGCCCTGCCGGCGGCATGGAACAACATGCGCGCGGCCGGGCTCGCCGTGCCCTTTGCCCGTGCCTTCGGGCCGCAACTGGCCGGGCTCGGGCTTTCCGGCAGGGCCGCGGCACTCGCCCCGCGCATCGGTCTGCTGTCCGACAGTTACGAGACGGTGGCCATTGCGCTCGAGGGCAGCGATACCCTGCCCTTTGCCGCCGCTGTCGCCCGTGGCATCCCTCCCGTATCCGCCGATACCGATCTCGAATCGGCGATCGCCGCCGGGTTCGCCACCCCGCTTCCCGTGCTGACCCGGGAGTATGCCGAGATGATCGGCGGCAACCGCCAGGGGGAGGCGCTGCTGACCGCGCTGCGCACGCTTGCCGCCGGGCGCGATGGCGACCCCGACGATATTACCGCCGCACTCGTTCTGCTGCGCAAACTGGGATTCGAGGATGCCGCGCGCAGCGCATCGTTGCAGATGCTGCTTCTGGAGCCCGCGCGATGACGACACCGCAGCGGGCCGAAAGCTGGATCTCGGCCTTTCTCGAAGCACAGGCGGCCGAACTCGGCGCAGCGCGGAACACGCAACTGGCCTATGGCCGCGATCTGCTGGATTTCGCCACCTGGCTCGGACGGAATGGCGGCGGCCTTGCCAGTGCGGATCGCGCGACGGTGGAATCCTACCTGATCTTCTGCGAGGCGCAGGGGTTGGCGCGGACCACGCGGGCGCGCCGCCTGTCGGCCATCCGGCAACTCTATCGTTTCGCATTCGAGGAGGGATGGCGATCCGAGAACCCGGCGCTTCAGATCCGCGGCCCGGGGCGCGAGAAGCGGCTGCCCAGAACGCTCGATCTGGCCGAGGTCGACGCGCTGCTCGCCGCGGCCGAGGCCAGCGGGCGCACCCGCGCCGACCGGATGCGGAACGCCTGCCTGATGCAGCTTCTCTACGCCACCGGCATGCGGGTCAGCGAACTGGTCTCGCTGCCGGTTGCTGCTGCGCGGGGCGATCCCCGCATGCTGCTGGTGCGCGGCAAGGGCGGAAAGGAACGCATGGTGCCGCTGTCACCGCCGGCGCGCGACGCGCTTGCCGACTGGCTGGGCGAACGCGACGCCGCCGAGACCGTCGCCCGCGCCCGCGGGAAGCCGCCGTCGCGCTTCCTGTTCCCTTCGACCAGCCGCGAGGGGCATCTGACGCGCCACCGCTTCTACGCGCTGATCAAGGAACTGGCGGTGGCCGGCGGCATAAGCCCGGCCAGGGTCACCCCGCACACCCTGCGGCACGCCTTTGCCACGCATCTGCTGGCCGGCGGCGCCGATCTGCGGACGATCCAGACGCTGCTCGGCCATGCCGACATTT
>NZ_JBKEAE010000064.1:0-9640 GCF_047971885.1 Tropicimonas sp.
ACGCGATACCCACCGCCGACAGGATCGCCGTGAGCGACCCGGCAAGCAGGCTCGCCGTGATGGCCAGCGCCGACCGGCGCACCCGGTGCCACTGGCGGTAAAGCGGAACCGCCAGCGATACCGTCGCCGGCCCGAGCAGGAAATGAACGAATTGCGCACCCTCGAAATAGGTCGCGTAATCGGTTCCGGTCAGGGCCAGAACCGCCACGATCAGCAGCACCGCAACGAGCACCGGGTTCAGCAGGGGCGAGCGGCCACCCCGCTCGAATACCCAGACGGCCGCCTGAAAGGCGACAAGCGTCAGCGTCAGGTTGAAGAGCGGCGTTGCGCTGAGATAGACCCAGGTCTGCTGAAGATTATCCATCGGCGCCCACCCGCCCCAGCCAGCGCATCATCAGCCCTGTCACCGCGATGGTCAGCACCGTGCTGAGCACAAGCGCGGCGCTCAGCGGTACGATGGCCGCGCCAAGCAGCCGGAAGTGCAGTATCACCCCGGTGCCCGCCGGGACGAAAAGCAGCGACATGTAACGCAGCAGCGCACCGGCGGTCTGCCCGAGGTCCTCGGGGACCGCGCCGCGAAGGGACAGGTAGACAAACAGCAGCACCATGCCGATCACCGGCCCCGGAACCGGCAGTTTCAGGATACCGGCGATAACCTCGCCGGCAAGCTGGCAGACGAAAATCAGTGTGAGATAGCCCAGCATGGCCGCACCCCGTGCAATCGGCCCGCCAACGTCGCGGCGCCTTCGGCTTCGCTGCCATGCAAAGCCGCCGGGTGCAATGACGGCGGTCGCATGGTACACACCGGCGCGGTATCCGCCGGAGGACGGGAGAGCTGCCTTGCCGGCCGCGTTCGCGCGGGCAGCCGGCAAGGCAGTACGACGGGCTGCCAGCCGCCCGTCAGTTCGGTATCAGGTTGGGCACGATCGTGACGATCGACGGGAAGAGCCAGAGCAGCCCGATCCCGAGAACCTGTATCAGCACGAAAGGAGCGACACCGGTGTAGATCTGCCGGGTCGAGACCTCTTTCGGCGCGACCCCCCGCAGGTAGAACAGCGCAAAACCGAAGGGCGGTGTCAGGAACGAGGTCTGAAGGTTGACCGCGATCATGATCGTCACCCATTTCGGGTCCATGGTGCCGCCATAGATCACCGGCCCGACGATCGGGATGACGATGTAGATGATCTCGAGAAAGTCGAGCACGAAACCGAGAACGAACAGCACCAGCATCACCAGCAGGAAGACCGTCATTTCGTTGTCGAAACTGCGCAGGAAGCTCTGGATGTAATGCTCGCCGCCGAACGAGATCACCACGAGATTGAGCAGTTGCGAGCCGATCAGGATGGTGAAGACCATCGAGGTGACCTTGGCCGTCTCGCGCACGACGGGCCCGAGCACACCCTTGGCGAACAGCACCCAGCAGGCGTAGAAAATCCCGAACATCGCAAACAGATAGGTGCCCTGCGCGACCAGATACGCGACCCGGTTCTCGAAACTGACCGATCCCTGCTGGACGCGCAGGTCGAAGTTCACGCCGACCAGCAACATGATGACGATGGCAAAGGTCGACCAGACGATAAGCTGCCCCTTGCCGTCGTCTTCGGAAAGCCGCCGGTAGGCGGCCAGCATCAGTGCACCGCCCGCGCCGAGCGCGGCAGCCGGGGTCGGGTTGGTGATACCGCCGAGAATCGAGCCCAGCACGGCCACGATGAGCACCAGCGGCGGAAAGACGACGCGGATGAACTCGTTCCCGCCCAGCATCCCGGCTGCCCGCCGGCAGCCGTAGAGCGTCAGCGCCAGCGGAATGGCAAGCAGCAGCAGCGACCGCCCCGGCGTTGTCAGCGGCCCGATCCAGAGCCAGTCCACCACAAGGGCCAGCACAACCCCGACCGCGCCGACCAGAAGCGGCGCCGGATCGGCCGAGGGCGCAATGCCGCGCGCGGTGGTCAGCACCAGCGCGAGCAGCAGGAACCCGGTGGCGATAGAGGTCGAAACCGGCCGCGCGCCGGCGATCCTGGCGTCGCGGGCGGCGGCGATTTCCTCTTCGGAAAGACGCTGCGCCCGTTGCACCCCGCCGGCCGAGTCGATTTCGGCCTGTTCGGCCACCGCCCTGTCCCATGCGGCCTGTCCGTGCAACTCGATCATCGCGGTCTTGCACCTGTCATTGACGCGCGTGCGCAGGCTCGCCGTCTGGCCGGCCTCGGAGAAGCTGGCGACCGTGGTGCTTTGCGAGCCGATCACACCCATCGAGTGCAGCATCACCGTGCCGCCGATCAGCAGTGCCGGCACGAACAGAAACCATGTCAGCCCCCAGGCGCGGCCGATGGGTTCGCCCTCGCCATGGCCCAGTTCGACCGGCGGCGCCTTGTGCGGATTGAGCAGGGCAAAGCCGAACGCATAAACCGCGTAGAGCACCGCCAGCATGATCCCCGGCAGCATCGCCGACTGAAACAGCGTGCCCACCGAAACCACCGCCGGCTCGCCCAGATAGGTCAGCGCATCGCCGCAGCCGACAAGCTGGGCGCGCGCCTCCTGCGCGGTGGCATAGAGATCGCCCGCAAGCGTGCCCAGCAGGACGATCACGATCGACGGCGGAATGATCTGCCCCAGCGTCCCCGACGCGGCGATGACCCCGGTGGCAAGCTCGGGCGCATAGTTGTTGCGCAGCATGGTGGGCAGCGCCAGCAACCCCATGGTGACCACGGTTGCGCCGACGATCCCGGTCGAAGCGGCAAGGAAGGCGCCGACGACGACGATGGAAACCGCCAGCCCGCCCGGCATCGGCCCGAAGATGCGCGCCATGGTGGTCAGCAGGTCGTTGGCGATCTTCGAGCGCTCCAGCGTGATGCCCATCATCACGAACATCAGCACCGCCAGCAGCGTCTCGATCGAGGCGCCGGCCAGCACACGCTCGTTGATCCGGTTGACGATGAAACTGAGGTTGCGGTCCATCGCCTGTTCCCAGCCACCTGGAAACAGCGGCTCGGCGACACGCGGCAGATCGGGATAGCGGAAAACCGATATCGCATCGTTATGTATCCCCTGCCCGACCAGCGCCCGATAGGCGTCCGATCCCGAATCGATGGCCTGATGCACCAGCAGGCCGGCCGAATCGAGCGCGGCGATGATCCCGAAGGCGATGATGCCGGCGCCGCCGATGGCAAAGGCCACCGGAAACCCCGACAGGATCGCCCCGAAAAGACAGAGAAAAACGATGATCAGCCCGATCTCGACGCCATCAAGTCCAAAAAGCATGTACCCTGCCCCTTAGTGGATTTCCGCGGCGCGCTCGGCGTCGGCGTCGTCCAGCCTGTCCTTGTCGAGGTATCTGTCCTCGCTCGCCTCGCCTTCGACCATTTCCAGCCACGAACGGTAGAAAAAGGCGATCGCCTGCAGAAACACCAGCCCGGCAAACGCAACCAGCAGCACCTTGAACAGGAAATAGGCGTTGAACCCGTTGGGCGAGAAGCTGATGGTCTCGACGTTCCATTTCACGATCGTCGCCTTGCGAAGCATCATCTCCAGCTTGTCGCTGGCCGATATCTTGGGCGTGATCAGATGCCGCCACATGAAGAACCAGCCGTACATCCAGATCAGCGTCGCCATCGGCATCATGAACAGCAGCGAGCCCGCCATGTCGATGATCTTGCGGATCCGGAACCGCGAGATCGCGTAAACCAGATCGACGCGCACATGACCGCCCTGAACGAACGTATAGGTGGCGCAAAGCGCGACGATCATCGCGTTGTAGAGCTTCAGTTCCTCGGACCACCACGAGACATCGTGGGTGATCGCGGTGCCGAACCCGATGGTGATCTGCGAGGCGGCAAAAACCCGCTGCATGAAGATGATCAGGATCTGCTGAAGCACCATCAACAGCCCGAACCAGGCGGTGAACCGCCCCAACCCGTTGGCCAGCCCTTCGAGCCCGCGCACCACGCCCCACATCAGGCGGTGATGGAACATGCAGAGCACGGTCAGCAGCAGGAAGGCGGTAAAGACGACAAAAAAGAACTCGACCGAACCGCCGTAATAGGCAAAGCGCATCAACGCCTCCTTGTCCGACCAGTCGAGCCACAACCCGGGATGTGTTACGGCCTGATAGAAATTACCAAACGATTCCAGAATATTGGCAGCAATCCATCCGGGTATGCTGCCGCCCCATGCTTCCACGAGTCCCATTTTCCTGCTCTCCGGCGGGTCGGGTTGTTTTCAGGCGTTCGTCGGTTGCACGAAACGGGCGGGCCCGGCGGGCCCACCCTCATTCGCGCCCGCCCGGTTCAGCCGAGCACGCGGTTGCGCTGCGCCAGGAAAGCCCCCTCCGAACGGCTGGCCCAGCCGGCCGAACTGGCGAGCGAGGCTGTGAAGCTCTCGTAGCAGCGCTTGTAGAGATCGTCGCCCAGCGGTTCCTCGATGACCTCCTTCGAGGCCGCGCCGAAGGCATCCCACACGCTGTCGGGGAATTCCATCACCCTGACCCCGCCGGCCTGCAGGCGCTGCAGCGCGGCCGAGTTGTGGGCCATGAACTGGGCCATGTTCCAGATGTTGCACGCCCCGGCGACCTGTTCGATGATGCCCTGCTGCGCCGGGGTCAGGCCGTCGAACACCCCGAGGTTGACCGTCAGCGACAGGTTCGGCCCGGGCTCGTGGAAACCGGCGGTATAGTAGATCTTGGTGATCTCCTGGAAGCCGGCCTTCTCGTCGGCCCAGGGGCCGATCCATTCGGTGCCGTCGATCGCGCCGGACGACAGCGCCTGATAGACCTCGGAGCCGGGAAGGTTCTGCACCGATGCGCCCAGCTTGCCCAGCACCTGCCCGCCCTGTCCGGGCATGCGGAACTTCAGGCCCTGGAAATCCTCGGGCGCGTTGATCTCGCGGTTGAACCAGCCGCCCGACTGCGGGCCGGTATTGCCGGCCGAGAACGACTTGAGGCCGAAGATCTCGTAAAGCTCGTCACGCAGTTCCCTGCCGCCGCCATGGTAGTTCCAGTTGGCGTATTCCTGAAAGGTCATGCCAAACGGCACCTGGCTGAAGAACGACAGCGCCGGATGCTGGCCAAGGAAATAGTAATCGACCCCATGATACATGTCGGCCTGCCCCGAGGATACGGCATCGAAGGATTCGAAGGCGCCAACAAGCTCGCCGCCGGCCTTCAGGTCGACGGTCAGTTGCCCGTCGGTCAGCGCGGTGATCGCGTCGGCGCAATACTGTGCCGCATCGTGCACGCCGGCCAGCCCCCGGCCCCACGTCGAAACCATCGTCAGTGTGCGGTTGCCCTGCGCATAGGCCGGCGCGGCAAGTGCGGTCGCAGCGGCGGCCGAGCCCCCCAGCGCCGAGTTTTTCAGAAATGAACGACGATCCATGAGCGTTTCCTCCCCTTGCATCTGGATGCCCGCCCCGAAGCGGGCGGATCGTTTTCGTGTCGCGCAGCCTAGCGGCGGGGGCTGCGCGGGGAAATACCGACTTTTGCGTAGAAACGCGGAAATTCCGCTGAAATTTGTGGCAAAGCCAATCGCCCGGAAGCCGGCACCGCGCGGTCGGACGGCGCCGATACAGCGCGTATGGCGCAATCGCATCGTAACGTCACAAGGCGGCCTGCTTGCCAGTCCGCGCCGCAGCCGGATAAACTGCGGCCCTGTCGCGCAGCCCCAGAGGACCTCCGCTGAGAAACCTCCTTGCCCGCAAGTGGGCCGTCCTGCGGCCCGGCTATGCCCAGAAGCTGTCGCTGCTGGCGACAGTGCCGCTGATTCTGGCAATGACCGCGGTTGCCGCGCTGGTGACGGTGCAGTCGCACGAGCTTGCCGAATGGGAGATCGAGAAGCTCGAAACCCACCTGATCGATGCCAAGAAAAGCGAGTTGAAGAACTATCTGGCCATCGCCCGGACCGCGATTTCCGGCGATTACGGACACGCGCCCCCCGACGACGAAGCGGCAAAGAGGCGCGTTCTCCAGACGCTGGCATCGATGATCTATGGTCAGGACGGATATTTCTTCGTTTTCGACTATGACGGCACCAATCTGGTTGCCCCGCGCCAGACCGGGCTAATCAACCGCAACTGGGCCGGGCTGACCGATTCGCAAGGCACCCCGGTCACCGACCGGCTGGTCGAGATCGCCCGCAGCGGCGCTGGCTATCACAGCTACCTGTGGGAAAAACCCAGCACCGGCGACGAGGCGCAGATGGTCGTCTATGCGATTGGCCTGCAGGACTGGCGCTGGGTGCTTGGCACCGGGATATTCATCGACGATGTACTGGATACGGTCGCCGCCGCCCGTGCCGAGATCGAAAGCCGGGTCCGCCGCACCTTTGGCTGGATCGCGGCGATCGCCATGGCGGCGCTGTTTCTGGTCTTCCTCTCCGGGCTGGTGCTGAATATCCGCGAACGGCGCCTTGCCGATGCCAGGCTGAAGGCCCTGACCCAGCGCATCTTCGACACCCAGGAGGAAGAGCGCGGCCGCGTGGCGCGCGAGTTGCACGATTCGATCAGCCAGATCCTTGTCGGTGTCCGCTATGCGCTGGAACTGACGCGGCGCCGGCTTGTCACTGGCGACGCGCGCGCCGGGGCAAGCCTCGATTCGGGGATCGACGCGCTCGGCGGCGCCATTCAGGAGGTGCGCCGGATCAGCCGCGACCTGCGCCCCGGCGTGCTCGACGATCTCGGGCTCGGCCCCGCCCTGCAATCGCTGGTCGAGGAGTTCGGCCGCCGCACCGGGATCGAAACCGAGTTCAAGACCGTCGTCTTCCGCAACCGTCTGGATCAGGAGGCCAAGATCGCGCTTTACCGCATTGCGCAGGAGGCGCTGACCAACGTCGAACGCCACGCCGGCGCAACCCGGGTCGGCCTGCAGATCCGCGGCCACCGGGGCGGCGCATCGCTGCGCATCGCCGACAACGGCCGTGGTATCGCCGCCGCCGGCGGGCGTAGCGGAGAACAGGCGCATGGCCTCGGCCTGCGCAACATGCAGGAGCGGGTCGACCGGCTGGACGGCACGCTCAGGGTTCTGTCGACACGCTCCGGCACCGCGATCGAGGTGCATGTCCCGCTCAGCCACATGCTGCCGCCCGAACCCGATGCCAAGCTGCCGCAGGACGGCGAAAGGAGAAGCGCATGAGCGCTACACGGGTGATGATCGTCGACGATCACCCGATGGTCGCCGAGGGGATCGAGGCCATCCTTGAAACCTATCCCGATATCGAGGTCGTCGGCACCCTGTCGAACGGGCGGGCGGCGGTCGAGCGGGTCGCCGATCTGGAACCGGATGTGGTGCTGATGGATCTGAACATGCCCGGCATGAACGGACTTTCGGCAACCGAGATGCTGATGGAGGGCCATCCCGGCCTGCGCGTGCTGATCCTGTCGATGCACGACAGCCCCGAATATATCTCGACCGCGCTTGGCCATGGCGCCAAGGGATACGTGCTGAAGGATGTGCCCACCGAGAAGATCAAGGAGGCGATCGACGCCGTGATGGCGGGCGAGCGCTATCTGTGCACCGGCGCCATCGCATCGCTCGCCCCCGACGGCGACGGCATGCGCGAGGCGCTCACCAGCCGCGAACAGACGATCCTGCTGCAACTGGCGCAGGGCCGGTCGAACAGACAGGTCGCCGCCTCGCTCGATATCTCGGTGCGCACGGTCGAGACCCACCGCAAGAACATCAAGCGCAAGCTGGGCATTTCATCGACCGCCGGCCTGACCCGCTATGCGCTGGAACACGGCGTGTTGCAGGGAACCGGCTTCAACCTCTAGGAAAGCCGCCCCGCGGGCGGCTTTCCGTGGTTCCGGCCCGGTCTATTCGGCCATCACCTGTGCCGTCGGCTTCGGCGTCGTGCCGGTCTCGGCCGGCAGCGCTGGCAGGACCACCTCCGGAATCGCCCCCGTCAGCGACCCCAGGAAAGCGACGATCAGTTCCACATCCCCGGACGCCATCTCGGCCCCGAGTTGCGATTCAGACATGATCTGCACCGCCTCGTGCAGCCCCCAGACCCTGCCCGAATGGAAATACGGCGCCGTCTCGGCGATATTGCGTAGCGGCGCGGCGCGGAAGACATATTCGTCATCTGCGGTTTCCGTCACCGCAAACCGGCCGATATCGCCCTCGGGCAGGATGTCGGCACCCGGCTTCTCGATCAGCCCGAACGGATAATAGTCGTGGCCGCCAACGTTGATCCCGCTGTGACAGGCGACACAGCCGGCATCCATGAACAGTTGCAGGCCCGCCTTCTGCTGCTCGTCCAGCGCCTCCTCGTTGCCGTTCAGGAAGGCGTCGAAGGGCGCGGGGGTTGTCAGCGTGACCTCGTAGGCCTCGATCGCCCTGGCGAAGTTGTCAAAGGTCACGGGGGCGCTTTCGCCGGGGAACGCGCCCTCGAACCAGGCGACATATTGCGGCATCGAGATCAGCGTGGCGACGACATTCTCCGGCGTGTTGGCCATCTCGACCGCCGCCTGCACCGGCCCCTTGGCCTGCGCCTTCAGGTCCTCGGCCCGCCCGTCCCAGAACTGGGCGATGTTGAAGACGGCATTGAAGACCGTCGGAGAGTTGCGCGGCCCCTTCTGCCAGCCATGCCCGATCGAGGTTTCAAGGTTGTCATCGCCACCGGTCGCGAGGTTGTGGCACGAGTTGCACGAGAACACACCCGAGGCCGACATGCGCGGATCGAAGAAAAGCGCCTTGCCAAGCGCGATCTTCTCGGGCGTCACGGTATTGTCGGCCGGGGCCATCAGGGTCGAGGGCAGCGGCTGGAAATACTCCAGCGCCTCGTCGCGCAATTCGCTCGCGGCAAGCGGCCCGCCCAGCACGCAGGCGGCAGCGGTTGTGGCAACAAGATAACGTCGCATCTCTGGCTCCAGTTTAGATTTATTCTACTTAAAGTTAATGCCGCAATACCGGCCCGGCGGCTTTGATTCAGGTCAATGAGGGTGAACAACCGGTCGCTTTCCCGCGGCGTCCGGCAAAACGCGACCGCCACCCGTACCGGGCGCACGGACGGCGGCGTCGTGGAGCCGTGTCGGCAACCCGGCGCACCCCGATCGCGAAAGAAAATTCCAAAGGCGCCGATAGCTGCGACATTTTATCCGCAAAAGCCGTTGACGCCCCTTGCGGACGCTCCTATGGTCCCGCGCACGAAAACCAAGGATCCCCGAGAATGGCAGACATTCTTGTACTCGTAGGAGGAAGGCACATGGGCCGGTAACCCCGGACACCCTGACGGAACCCATGTGCCCCCAGTCCCTGCGACCCGGGGGTTTTTTTATTGCCGCAACGCCTGACGATGGAGAGAACGATGGCGCAGCAAATGACCGGAGCAAGAATGGTGGTCCAGGCCCTGAAGGACCAGGGCGTGGACGTCGTGTTCGGCTATCCCGGCGGCGCCGTGCTTCCGATCTATGACGAGATTTTCCAGGATCAGGGCATCAAGCACATCCTGGTCCGCCACGAACAGGGCGCGGCCCATGCGGCGGAGGGCTATGCGCGTTCCACCGGCAAGCCCGGCGTCGTTCTGGTCACCTCCGGGCCGGGCGCGACCAATGCCGTCACCGGCATCACCGACGCGCTGATGGATTCGATCCCGATGGTCGTGCTGTCGGGCCAGGTGCCGACCTTCATGATCGGTTCGGACGCCTTTCAGGAGGCCGA
>NZ_JBKEAE010000104.1:0-5571 GCF_047971885.1 Tropicimonas sp.
TCGTTAGTAGTACAGAAACAGGAAAAATGGGCTCTTTCCAGTCGTTCGCCGTGCTAGATACGAACGACCGCTTTTTCTGTTCCGCATGCGATCCGGGTAGGAAATCCGACAGAAGGCAGAAATATCCGACAGCCGATACAGGAGCTTTCTGGAGCGGGCGATGAGATTCGAACTCACGACCCTTACCTTGGCAAGGTAATGCTCTACCCCTGAGCTACGCCCGCATCCGAAAGTGAGCGGGGTGTAACGGCCCGCCCGGCGGGGTTCAAGCGGAAAATCGGCGCCGCCGGGGCGCGCCTGCCGCCTCCAGCTCAGAAGGCGCGGAAGGTCATGGTGGTCAACGTGCGCTGAACGTCTTCGATGCTGCCGATATTCTCGTTCACGAAATGCCCGACATCACTTCCCTCGGGGACGTAGAGCTTGAGCAGCAGGTCGTAATCGCCCGAGGTCGAGTAGAGCTCGGAATGAATCTCTTTCAGCGCGATGTCGTCAGCCACCTTGTAGGTGGTGCCGGGGGCGCAGCGGATCTGGACGAAGACGCATTGGCTCATTGCGAACCTCCTGTTTGTCGTGCGCCCAGCATCGTCAATCGTGCGGCAGTTGCAAGCCGTTCCGGTTGCGCAAGCGGCGTTTGCGTGTTCCGGGTGACGGTTCGAAGAACTGGCGCGGGGCGCGGTTTGCGCCTATGCCTCCGGGGCGCGAAACATCAACCGACGGAGGCCCGATGTCTGCCGATCATCCCAATACCCCCGAGCTTGCCTGTGCCCGCCCGCCGGCGCTGAACTGGCAGGACCCGTTTCAACTGGACGAGCAGCTTGCCGAAGACGAGCGGATGATCCGCGACGTGGCGCGCGCCTATTGCCGGGACGGGCTTGCGCCGCGGGTGGTCGGGGCGAACCGGCACGAGGTATTCGACCGCGCGATCATGACCGAACTCGGGGCGCTGGGTCTGCTCGGCCCGACCATCCCCGGGGAATACGGCGGGGCAGGGGTGAGCTATGTCTCCTACGGGCTGGCCGCGCGCGAGGTCGAGCGTGTCGATTCCGGCTATCGCTCGGCCATGTCGGTGCAGTCTTCGCTGGTGATGCACCCGATATTTGCCTATGGCACCGAGGAGCAGCGCCGCAAATACCTGCCGGAACTGGCGGGTGGCGCGATGATCGGCTGTTTCGGCCTGACCGAACCCGATCACGGATCGGACCCGGGCGGCATGATCACGCGGGCGCGGCCCGCGCCGGGCGGCTACCTGCTGTCGGGGGCGAAGAACTGGATCACCAACAGCCCGATAGCCGACATTCTGGTGGTCTGGGCGAAATCCGAGGCGCATGGCGGCGGGATCAGGGGGTTCCTGCTCGAACGCGGGATGAAGGGGCTGGCGACGCCGAAGATCGAGGGAAAGTTCAGTCTGCGCGCCTCGGTCACCGGCATGATCCAGATGGACGACGTGTTCGTCCCCGAGGAAAACCTTCTGCCCGGGGCATCCGGTCTTGCCGGGCCGTTCGGCTGCCTGAACCGGGCGCGTTACGGTATTGCCTGGGGCACGATGGGGGCGGCCGAATCCTGCTGGCACATGGCGCGGGACTATACCCTCGACCGCAGCCAGTTCGGGCGGCCGCTGGCGGCCAACCAGCTGATCCAGAAGAAGCTTGCCGACATGCAGACCGAGATCGCCCTCGGCCTGCAGGGTGCGCTCCGCCTCGGGCGGATGATGGATGAACATCGCGCCCCGGCCGAACTGATCAGCCTGATGAAGCGCAACAATTGCGGCAAGGCGCTGACCATCGCGCGCGAGGCGCGCGACATGCTGGGCGGCAACGGGATATCGGATGAATACGGCGTGATCCGCCATGTCATGAACCTCGAGGCGGTGAATACCTATGAGGGTACGCACGACATTCATGCCCTGATTCTCGGCCGGGCGATCACCGGGATCCCGGCCTTCCAGTAGCGGTCCGCGTATCCGGTGGCCCCGGGGTGAAATGCCGCTTCGACAGCGCGCCGGTGCCGGAAAGCCGGGTATCGCGATACGGCGCGGGACCGCCCGCAAAATCGGCCGCGGCCCTTACAACTGCTTGCATCGCTCGGCGACAGTTGTTAGGTGCGCCCTACGCTCGCATAGCTCAGCTGGATAGAGTGTCGCCCTCCGAAGGCGAAGGTCACAGGTTCGAATCCTGTTGCGAGCGCCACTTTCGCGCCGGGGATCCGTCGATCATGCGCCGAGCCGGATTTGGTGCGTCTGTCCGGTCTTGCGGGAAACGCGGTATCCGGATGGGGAGGCTGCGCCGTGGCCGGTGACTTCGATCTGGTGATATTCGATTGCGATGGCGTCCTGATCGACAGCGAACTGATCTCGGCGCGCATGCTGGTGGCCGAACTGGCTGAATGGGGCGTCGAGGTCGATCTTCCCTATGTGGCGCGCCATTTCCTCGGGCGCAGCTATCCGGTGGTTATCGCCCAGATCCGCCGGGAGTTCGGGCTTGCCCTGACCCCGGCGTTCGAGGCCGACTATCGCGCGCGTCTGCTGGCGGCCTTCGCAAGCGATCTGAGGGAAATGCCGGGGGTGCGCGAGGTGCTCGAAACGCTTGCCTGCCCCTATTGCCTCGCCACAAGCTCCAGCCCGCCCCGCGTTCGCCGGTCGCTCGAAATCGTCGGGCTGACACCGTATTTCACCGGCCGAGTCTGGACCGCGTCCGAGGTCGAGCGTGGAAAGCCCGCCCCCGACCTGTTTCTGCATGCCGCAGCCCGGATGGGGGTTGCGCCCGGGCGCTGCCTTGTCGTCGAGGACAGCCTGAACGGCGTTCAGGCCGGGCTTGCCGCCGGAATGACGGTCTGGCATTTCACCGGCGGCAGCCACCTGCGGGGCGTGACCTTCGACGAGCCGGACCTGCCGCGGCCGCATCTCAGGTTTGCATCTTTCGCCGATTTCTACCACCTTGACCGCCACCTCAGGGCGCGCGGAGACTGCCGATGAACGTTCCGAAACCGACCGAACCGGAGATCGCGCCGCTCGACGATGCGGCCCGCGCGGCGTGGCTCTACTATGTCGGCGGCAAGACGCAGGACCAGATCGCGCGCGAGTTGGGCATTTCGCGACAGCGCGCCCAGCGGCTGGTTGCGCGGGCCGTTTCCGAAGGCCTGATCCACTTCCGGCTCGACCACGGGATCGCGCGCTGCCTGGACCTGGAATCCGAACTGCGCGACCGACGCGGCCTGTCGGTCTGCCGGGTCGCGCCGTCGCTCGGGGCGGGGATCGAACCCGTGCGCTCCATCGCGCCCATCGCGGCGGCCGAGATCGAGCGTATCCTGAGCGCGCCCGAATCGCTGGTCGTTGCGGTGGGAACCGGTCGCGCGTTGCGTGCGGCGGTGGAGGAGATCCACACTTTCCAATGCCCGCAGCACCGGCTTGTCTCGCTGAACGGGAACATTTCGCCCGACGGGTCGGCCTCGAATTACGATGTGCTGATGCGTCTGGCAGACCGGGTATCTGCCAGACAATATCCGATGCCCCTGCCGGTGGTCGCATCGAGCCTGGAAGAGCGCGAGTTGTTCCACCGGCTGACCCCGGTCCGCCGGAACGTGGAACTGGCGCAGCAGGCGTCGGTCAGCTTCGTCGGCGTGGGCCACGCCTCGGATTCCGCGCCGATGCTGCGCGACGGCTTCCTGAGCGAGCCCGAGTTCCGCGAAATTCAGCAGGCTGGCGCAGTGGGAGAGATCGTCGGCTGGTTCTACGACGCGGCCGGGCAGTACATCGACGCCGAACCGAACCGGCGCGTCGCGGGCGTGCGGGTCGACCCGCCGGGCGATGGCGGCAAGCTGGTGATCGGCGTTGCCGCCGGCCCCGACAAGCTTGATGCGCTGAAAGGCGCGCTTTCCGGTCGCATTATCAACGGCCTGATCACCGACGAGGATACAGCCGGGGCGCTGCTTTCCTGATCGCGAGGCCAAATTTTAGGCTGCACGAAAATTCGCTTGACAAAATCGGGGCAGATGGGTGAGCATTGGCTCGTGAAGTGAGCATATGCTCACACCTACTGGGAGGAAACAGATGAAAGTTCGTGCTCAGGCGCTGTTGGGCGCATGTGCGGTTGCGGCCCTTTCGACGGCTGCCGCCGCCGAAACCATCACCATCGCGACCGTCAATAACGGCGACATGATCCGGATGCAGAGCCTGGTCGATGACTTCAAGGCCAAGAATCCCGATATCGATGTCGAGTGGGTGACGCTGGAAGATTACGTTCTGAGCCAGAGCGTGACCACCGACATTGCCACCAAGGGCGGCCAGTACGACGTGATGACCATCGGCAATTACGAAGTGCCGATCTGGGCCAAACAGGGCTGGCTGGTATCGATCAACGATCTGCCCGCCGAATACGACATGGCCGACCTGCTGCCCGCGATCGCCAACGGCCTGTCGGTCGACGGTTCGCTTTATGCCGCGCCGTTCTATGGCGAATCGGGCATGGTGATGTACCGCACCGATCTGGCCGAGAAGGCCGGCGTGACCATTCCCGAAAAGCCGAACTGGGATCAGATCAGGGAAGCCGCCGCCGCGATGACCGACAAGGGTGCGGGCATCTACGGCGTCTGCCTGCGCGGCAAGGCCGGCTGGGGCGAGAACATGGCCTTCCTGTCCGCCATGGCCCAGTCGATGAACGCACGCTGGTTCGACATGGAATGGAAACCCCAGTTTGACAGCCCCGAGTGGAAGGCGACGGTCGACGCCTATCTGGACATGATGAACAACTACGGTCCTCCGGGCGCGTCGTCGAACGGCTTCAACGAAAACCTGGCGCTGTTCCAGCAGGGCAAGTGCGGCATGTGGATCGACGCGACCGTCGCTGCATCGTTCCTGACCGACCCCAAGGAATCGACCGTCGCCGACAGTGTCGGCTATGCGCAGTTCCCAAATGTTGCCGGCAACGAGGGCCGCGGCGAATGGCTCTGGTCGTGGAACCTCGCCATTCCGGCGGGTACGTCGAAGGAAGAAGCGGCGAAGAAGTTCGTCGCCTGGGCGACCTCGAAGGACTACACCAACCTCGTTGCCGAGCATGAAGGCTGGCGCGCCGCCCCTCCGGGTACGCGCACCTCGCTCTACGACAACGCGGATTATGTGGCCGCCGCGCCGTTCGCCGAAGTGACGATCAATGCGATCAACGGCGTCGATCTCGCCCATCCGACCTCGCAGGAGGTGCCCTATATCGGCTCGCAATGGGTCGCGATCCCCGAGTTCCAGGGCATCGGCACGGCGGTCGGCCAGCAGTTCTCGGCCGCGCTTGCGGGCCAGTTCTCGGCCGATCAGGCGTTGCAGAACGCGCAGTCGCTGACCGAACGTGAAATGGCGAAGGCCGGCTACCCCAAATAGTCGCGGACCCTCCCTGGCCGGATCGCGCCGCGGCCCGGCCACCTCCCGGATCGGCACCCTTCGCGGTGCCGATCCACCCGACCCCCAACCATCGTTTCCGACCGGAGATGCCGGCCATGGCCACGCAACATTCCCGTGCGGCAGCGCGTTTCATGATCGCTCCAGCAGTTCTTCTCCTGCTCGGGTGGATGATCGTGCCGCTGTCGATG